>JBBREE010000005.1:0-47330 GCA_038203255.1 Candidatus Moraniibacteriota bacterium
TGACTTTGATTCAAGCCGTCGATATTATATTCGATTGGATCTTCTAGGGTTATTATATTTCTCTCTTCTTTGTTAAGAATTTCGAGTAATGAATAAAGACTGGTGGTTTTTCCACTTCCAGTGGGGCCAGTAAAAAGAATCATTCCATAAGTTTCCCCAATGGCTTTTTTGACATTTTCTAGAGCAGTTCCCTTCAATCCCAGTTCTTCGATAGCTGACAGCCCCTTATCCTTATCCAAAATTCTCATCACAATTTTTTCTCCGGATATAACTGGCAAGCTGGAAACACGGAAGTCAATGTTTTTTCCATTATTAACGATTCTGAAACGACCATCCTGTGGCTTTCTTTTTTCATCAATTTTTAAATTAGCCAGAATCTTTATCCTAGACACTACGGCTGGTCCAATTTCTTTAGGAATGATAAGGTTAATATGTAAGGTTCCGTCCACGCGAAAACGTACCCGATAATCTCTATCCATAGGTTCAATATGGATATCACTGGCACGTCCGTCTATGGCATGGTTAATGATAACTTGCACAAGCTTGGAGACTGGAGCCTCCTTGAGAATCTCGTTGCGCTTGCCATCATCTTCTATTTTTTCCTTTTCAAAAACCACACTTTCATTAAACGACTGGACGACCTCCTTTAGAACTTCCACAGACCCACTATAAAACTTCATAATCTCATCGAATATTTCCGGCGTCGTCAAATAGACATCCAATTCTATATGCCCTTTCTCCGCCACAAAACGAAGAGCATTCAGCGCTCCGATGTCATGCGTGTCCAACATGGCAATTTTAGCCATATTTCCTATTTTTTCAAAAGCCACTATCTTATATTTCTTCGCCACTTCCTCAGGGATGATAGTAATCACCTCACTAGCAATTTCTCTGGGGGCTTTCGTCAATTTAGCCACATCATTATTGATAGAGTGCCCGGAATCATCAGAACTTTTAAGCCCATCTTTTAAAGTTAATTCCTCCTCTAGTATTTCTTGTTTTTCCTTTTTACTTTCCATAATTGAAACTGTTTCTAATTTTCAGCTATTATTAGCCAATCAAGTTAACAACGAGAACATTATTTAACGAAAGGATTTTCCCTGCCCTGTTGACCGATTTCCGGATGGATAGCATTTAAAACGCGTTGCTCCCTTATCTGAGAAATAATTTTCGTGTCTAGAGTACTATTAGAAAAAACTGCATCGCTAGTCGTGCCATCAGAAAGCACTGCTTTTCCAAGAATATTAAAATTCATTTTTAAATCCGCTCTCAAAATATCCGACGGAATAGCTCCATCTTCTTGACCATTCTCTGGGGTAGTGTTTTTTACCACAAGAACGCTCGTAACCTCATTATATCTGGAGAAGTCATTTAATTTCTTTAGGAATTCTTTGATTTGGAAATAATTTCCAGAAATCTCTACGCTAGTTTCAAAGTTTTTTGGCACAGGAAGTGTCCCAACAGTGCCAGCGTCAGCTGAACCGTCAGTGGCGTTCCCATCCAATGATGTTGCACCCATCGTATCAAATTGCGGTGCTTCTGTTTTATCATATGCAGGCTTTCCGAGAGAAACATTATACACTAAAACTCCAGCATCTGAGGCCATTTGACTAAGTGTTTTAATTATCTCAGCCTCTTTGATATTTTCCGGAATAAAACCATATAGAGCATCCTTATCGGAAGATAAAGCGTCTAATTGATTAGACAGCGTGTCCACATTAACACTTCTACCTTGAATAGCTTCCAGTTTAGTTTTTTCTTTGCCTAGCTGATCATAGCGGTCTTTCAATCCATCCGTACCATTGTAATAGGCTGGATAAATAAGCCAGATACCCATGATAATTACTGCGGCAATAATACTTGGGACTACTAATAATTTTAATTTCATATTTTAGATAATTACCTCTCAGATGAGTTTATTTAGAAAAGGTAAAACTTTTCCTGAAAAAGTAATTTTTTATATTTATTTTATTTTTAAACTAACATCAAAACTCATTAATCCTGTTTTAGCATCAATCGCACTCTTATCAAGGCTTAAGGAAGAAAAGTATTCATTGGATTGGAAGCTTAATAGTTGTCTGGATTCTGAATCAAGTGAATCAGTTATACAAGATAAACTTATAACTTTAGTTTTATTATTATAATTCATTTTAGACAGATAGACTGAGGGCAAGATGGAGGCTTCGATATGACTAAAGACGTCTCTCATGAAGAAACTCTTATCCAAAAGATTTCCAGCGATAACGCTCCTGTTTTTAAAATCTATAATACCATTTGCTTTGCCGGTCAAAAATTTACCATACTCACCCATATATTGAGCATGCACATCTTGTGTTTCAGCTACTACTTTTTTGTTCATATATACTAAACCGCCATAAACTAGACAGGCAACAAGCAAGATTAAAAAGGCATTAATCATCCCTCCATTGAAAAAAGAGGCGTAGCTTTTAACTTCTTTTTGATCAGCCAGATTTATAGTCGACATATTGTTGATATTTATTTTTATTTAAAAATGATCTTTATTTTTATTTAGTGTGGATATCGGTTTCTTTTAGGGCCAATCCGATACATACGGAAAATTCGTTTTTCATATTCTCTACTAACGACTCCAATTTTTTGTCATAAGTTATCCTACTGAAAGGGTTACCCACAACTGTCTTAATGTTGAATTTTGATTGAAAATATTCGCTCAATCCGACCAGCCCGGACGTCCCCCCCGAAAGAATTATGGCATCCACGCGATGATCTTTATCATTGTTTGCAGAAGCCTCGATAATTCGGGTCACTTCTGCAGAAATCATATCCAGAGACGAAAAATGTAAACTGGAATCTGTTTTGAAAAAATTCTTACCAGAAATTTTGAAATCTTCCGCCCGTTCCTTACTGATGCCCATACCCTTGGCAATAGCCCTGGTAATATCTACTCCACCAGCGTCAATATTTCGATTGATTCTTATAGTACCCTTTTCCACATAAATCATATTACACACACGAAAACCAATATCAACTATAATGAAATTTCCAGGATCATTTCCAATAAGAGATTCCACCATAGAGATACTTTCAATTTCTATCCCTTTAAGTTTCAACCCGGCGGCTTTGATTACTTTTTCATAGGAAGCAATCTTATTCTTAAAGGCAGCCACTAGAAGAACTTTTATCTTTTTTGGTTCAATAGCATCTAACCCCTCATCTTTTTTCTCTTCCGTATTTAGAAGCGCGTTGTCAGGCTCATCTTCCAATACCTCCCAACTAACGGTTACCTCATCCATAGAGGTTGGAATATATTTATGCGCCTCAAAACGAACGGCTTGCTCCAAATTTTCTTCCGGCATTTCAGGCAGTTCAATAAGTGTCACTAGGCCCCCGAAAGCTGAGATAGAAACGTAAGCATCCTTAGCTTTAAAATCAGCCTCCTTATACAACCGTTTCAGACACTCTGGAATTTTTTTCTCAAAAAAACTATCCTCTCCATCACTCTCTCTTTTAATTATTTCCGGAATAGCCATCCAAGCATAGTTTGAAAGATAGGGCGGTTTTCCGTCTTGAATTTCTAATTCTATAACTTTCAAAGCAGAGGTTCCGATATCAATGCCTAGAACTCTTTTTTTACCAAAATTAAAACCTAGCATTTTTATTTTTCAATTAGACATTTTATTTTTATTCACTCTCTTGCAATAATTATACCACACTTCCCAATATTGCAAAGCGAAAAAAGTTATCCACAACTTTAAAACCTCCCTAATTAAAAATCAATTGCTGATTTTATGCGAAAAAATATTTGACAGCTATCTCGTTTAAAAATAAAATACAATCAAAAAAACAACAATGCATCAAAAGATAAAAAATTTCATCCTAGACACCCTTTTCCCCGTTACTTGTTTATCTTGTCAAAAATCCGGGATTTGGCTCTGCGCCCCTTGCGCCCGAAAGATAAAACTTTTAGATTTTCAAGTCTGCCCCTATTGTGAAAAAATTGAAACGCCAGCCGGCGCCGCTTGTCCGCATTGCAAAGAAAAATTCATCCGAAAAAAAGCCTCTCTCCCGTTGGACAAAATGGTAGTGGCGACTAAATATGCACAACCAGGAATTTCTCGCCTGATTTATGCTTTTAAATATAGCTTCGTGGATGACATTGGAGCTCCTTTGGCTGATTTAATCTGCAATGCAATACTAAATAACCCTTTGCCTCTTCCTGATATAATTATCCCCATCCCTCTGCACTCTCGCCGTTTGCGTTGGCGAGGATTTAATCAAGCTCAAGTCTTAGCTGATAATTTAGCGAAGAAAATTTCTCCGGGACTTGCCATTCCCGTTATTAACAGTCTAGTCATTCGGAAAAAATTCACACCTCCTCAAATGAAAATTAAAAACTATGCCGCGCGCCAAGAAAATATGCGCGAGTGTTTCGGTTTTTCAAAAAAATATTTAGCAGGTGATGAAATACTCAGAGACAAAAAAATTCTCCTCATTGATGACATCTCCACCACCGGCGCCACGCTACTAGAGTGCGCCAAAATCCTAAAAACCGCTGGCGCGAAATATGTCTACGCCGCCGTCATCGCCAGACAAGAAATGAAATAGGTATTTAAATATGTATTTCTTAAAAAAAGAAAATTCGAGGTTTCACCTCGAATTTTTAGAAAGTCTTATATATATTCAGTGAAATCAGTATAATCACGTGAAAATCAGTGGTTCTGACTCTTATCTTAGTCGGGCTGCTGGGAATCGAACCCAGTCTACATCCACCCCATGGACGCGTACTACCGGTATACTACAGCCCGTCAAAACCCAAGGCGAGGCCTTGGGAATTTCCCTATTGTCGGAGTGCTGGGAATCGAACCCAGATTACACGAACCTTCACCCTGTTGAATATTTTGTCGGGATGCTGGGAATCGAACCCAGTCTTCACGAACCCGAATCGCGCGTACTACCGGTATACTACATCCCGATATTATAAAATTTTATTCAACAGGGCAGGTCGTGCGTAATACCACGGTTACCACACTCCGCTTGTCTCTATTCGCCTACAAAAATCGCCTCAACGGCGACCGTAGTTTTTTCAGCATATCAAAAAAAATCCATCTTATCAAGAGCGTGAGAATCAGCGTTAAGTACGTAATTCCTATAGCCTTAAAACGCGATCTAATGTTTCTAGTGCTCCCGGTTCGTGTTTTTCTTCGGGAAGATATTCTAAAATAATTTTTCTAATAAGCGCCGGGTCCTGATCATGGATTGGGATATGCACGTATGGCAGAAGATAACTGCTGGTGTGAAGACTAATAACTTGGATGGAATCTTCTTCGTAGAAAATCCAAAAAGACTTCAGCCCTTCAAATTCATAAATTTCTTTCCCCACAACTATGCCCTCCACTGTTATCTTAAAATCCAAGGTTCTTGGCTCTTTGTGAATATAGATATATCCCACCACGCCAATCATAATAAAAGTAATGGCCATCAAGAGGCTATTAGTGAAAATGGCATAACTCACAATAAAAAGAAGTACAGCGGTAATGACAAAATACCATTTACGGTCACGCTCCAGCATCTCAAATTCCGGGGCGCGCCAGGACAATAACACTTCCCGAGAAGATGGTCCAAATGGTTGACGCTCTTTATCATTTCTTTGTTTTGGCTCTAAATACATAATTTTATCTTATAAATTTGACTAAAGGTTTACAAATCAGGTAATCTTGGTATGATTAGGAGCGTAGCTCTAGAAAGTGTGGCCGAGTGGGCTGAATGCGAGCATAACGAGCATTCGGTGGATTTCAAAAGAAATCTAGGAACCACGAAGGCCTTCAGTTTTTTAATTTGCGAAGCAACTGTCTGGAAGTGTGGCCGAGTGGTTGAAGGCAACAGTCTTGAAAACTGTCGTGGGGAAACTCACCGGGGGTTCGAATCCCTCCACTTCCGCTAATTTTTATCTTTCTTAAAAAACTACTTTTCTTTTATATCATTAAGCGGCTAATGTTCGTTTTTTTGTTTAAACTTCTCTATTTCTCTTCCCCCAATTTCTCTTCTTTTTTCATCTTCCGGTCTTCTTTTTTCACCACCGCTTCCGCCAGGTTTCTTTTGGCATAAAGATTCATCAAAGAAAAAACTACCGTGCTGGCCAAAATAACACCAACGATATTAATCATAAAAAGAGAAAACGACTTGCTGATAATGCTCCAGTCAAACATGGCAATGCCAATGCCGGAAACTGAAAGTGGCGGGATGAGCGCCACAGCGATAGCGATACCCGGCAAAGTTTTATTCAACTGAGGTTTAACATAAGCAAAAGAAGCCGCCGTCCCGGCAATTATTGCAATAATAACATAGATAATAGAACTGCTTGTGCGCGCCAAAATTTCATCCGTCACTCCATAACCTTGTGGCAAAAAAAACATTGCCAAGATGGTAGCCGCCAAAAGCGAGAAAGCCGTGGATTTTAAAATAGTATAGAATGAGCGAGTAATCAATTTATGATCCGACATCACAATTCCCAAAGAGAGACTAAGGATTGGCGAAAGAAGAGGCGCAATCAGCATACTGCCAATAATGACCGCCGCAGAATTTATGAGCAACCCGCAAGTGGCCATTAAAACCGAAAGAATCATCATCAAAAAAAAATCTTTTCTTGGGGTGCTTTCGCTGATTAATTCTTCTACCGCGGAATTTTTTTGGGCTTCAGTTAAATTATTAAAAAGAGAAAGAAACATAGCATTAAAATTTGTTTTTAAATTATGTTTTAATTATAAGTCACACAAAGAAACTTCACAAGCTGTCTGTAGATGCTTTGTAAAATAATTTTTTTAGGTAAAATAAAATCCCCGATCAGGTGCGCCTGATGCGGGGATTTCTTCTTTCTTTGGAAAACACTTGGTTAATATTGTTGCATTGTCGTCTCTGCAGATAAAGATATCTTTATTGCGCGAAGGATATCCCCTAAAGTATTCATCTCTGTTACCTCATATATTATACTCATGTTTAATGCGTCGGACAATGCCTCGGAAATGAGCATATATATTTCTCCGCTTCCTGCACCCAGATCTTTTCTAAGACTTGTCTCGAGAGAAAGCTCCTCACCTTTATTAGGGAAAAAACCCGCGACAACCCTGAAAAATTTATCCACCATATCATTATTCATATCTAATCCTCCAGAAGAATTCATCCTATTTTCTTTTCATTTTTTTAAACCAAAGGCAACGTAGCTTAAAACCAGAGATAAAAAATATAGTTGCAATTAAAGCTAGGCCACAAATCGCATCAAGCAACCAAAGTTTCCACATAAATATTTCCCTCCAAAAAAGTTGGCAATGTACTAAAAATTTCCTCAATAAGTTATCCCATAGACTAGCACAAAAAATGCGCCATGTCAAGAGCTGAAAATGGGAGTTTATTTCTTAAACTCCAAAATATAAATATTCCAAAGGGCCACCACCACGGAAATGATGATCGGGCCAACGATAAAACCGGAAAGACCGAAAAGAGCGATACCACCCAAGGTGGAAAACAAAATAAAGAGCGGGTGCATTTGCGTGTCTCGCCCGACGAGTTTTGGACGAAGTAAATTATCCAGAGTACTAACCACTAAGACACCCGTAAGAAGAATGGCAATGCCAGCTGTCAAATGTCCGGACAAAATCATAATCACCCCCACCGGTAACCAAACTAATCCCGAGCCCACTGAAGGAATGACTGAAGCAACCGCCGCTAGAACTCCAAGGAAAATTGGCGAAGAAACGCCCGTAGCGAGAAAAAGAATCGTGCTTACAAACCCTTGCAGAGCGGCCATCACCAGCGTCCCCTTAATCGTTGCTCTGATAATAGAATTCAAATCAGTCAAAAGCATCTTGTCATATTTATCTTTCAGTGGAAAAAGCTGGGTAACTTTCTTAGCCAACTTTTCGCTGTCTATGAACATATAGAAAAGAGAAAAGAACATAATAAACATCACAAAAACAAAATTCAAGACGCTCGCGTATGTCCCCTGCAAGACCACCAACGCCCATTGAGAGAAATTTTTAGCCGCCGTGAGAATTGAAGTTTGACTGAAGATTTTATCCAGATCAAGCGTCTGAAAAAAAGGAAGGAAGGAAACCTCACGCAAAGAATCGATAACTTTTTGGGAAGCGTCCGGGTTAGCGGCCAAACCAGATACCACTCCTTGCACTTCATTGATAACCAGCGCCAAAATGATAAGTACCGGGATAATAATAATTAGGGCGATAAGAATACAAACCAAGAGTGAACTCCACACTTCTCTCTTGCCAGTTTTTTTTAGCAAAAATTTATATAGTGGATTGAAAAGGTGCACCAAAATCAAAGCGAATATAAAAGGAATCAGAAAGGGCTTGATAATAAAAAATCCAAGTACCGTCACGCCGATAAGGATAACGAAGAAAAAATAAGTGCTGTAGTCTGGTTTATTGTTCATAGAATAATTATACCATATAATTCTCTCAAAGTGAAAATTTTAGCCTTTCCGACAAAGACTTGATATTAGAGAAAATATCTGATATCCTGCTATAGTGCGAGGGAGAGGTGGCTGAGTGGTCGAAAGCGGCACACTGCTAACGTGTTGACCTTTAATCGGGTCCCAGGGTTCGAATCCCTGCCTCTCCGCCAAAAATAATTAAAGAGCAGGGATAAGAAGTTTATGCTCCGAAGGGGTAAATCCCTGCCTCTCCGCAAAACGCGCTTATAGCTCAGTGGATAGAGCGTCTGGTTGCGGTCCAGAAGGTCGCAGGTTCGATTCCTGCTAAGCGCACAAATGGATTTAAATACCCCTCTTTCATCCCTCCCTCGCATTACCCCGCGACACCTCAAAGCTTTGTCTAAACTTGGTCTTTTAAGCGTGCGCGACCTGCTTTTCCATTTGCCTTTCCGTTATGATGATTTTCGACGGACCGTTTCTCCCAACGAAGAATTTTTAGACCAAAGCATTACCGTTGAAGGAAAAATTATCTCCGCTAAAAATATCCGCACCTGGAAAAAAAGAATGACAGTGACGGAAATAATCATACAGGGCGAAGACGAAACGGAGATGAAAGCAGTCTGGTTTAATCAACCCTATATTCTAGAAAGTTTACACACCGGATCAACTATTCGTCTGAGCGGCAAATTAGTTCTGAATGATAAATTTTTTTCCATGAGTAATCCGGCTTGGGAAAAATCTTCCAGAGACACAACCAACACCGGCCGTCTGGTGCCGATCTATCCCGAAACAGTTGGCATCACTTCCAAGTGGTTGCGTTGGCAAATTAAAACCTTTTTGCCGGTCGCCCAAGAATTGGAAGACGTGTTGTCTTCGGAAATTAGAGAAAAATATCACCTCTATGATATTTTCACCGCGCTAAGTCAACTGCATTTCCCCGAGTCCCGCGAAAAACTCATCCGCGCTCAAAAGCGTATGGCTTTTCAGGAAATGTTTCTCATTCAACTTCAAACCCAGAAAATAAAAAAGGAATGGGCGGAGGAAAAAGCTGTTTCCATTAAATTTGATGAAAAAATCATTCAAGCTTTCGTGAAAAAATTACCCTTTCAATTAACTGATGCCCAAAGAAAAGCTTCCTATGAAATCTTGCAAGATTTAGAAAAGCCAGCGCCGATGAACCGCCTACTAAACGGCGACGTGGGAGCCGGCAAAACAATTGTAGCGGCCATAGCTACTCTCGAAGCGACTCTTGCCGGGCAACAAGTGGCCATTATGGCGCCAACGGAAGTTTTGGCCCGCCAACACTTTATGACATTTTGTGAAATTTTTAAAGATTATGCTATTAACATCGCATTGCTAACAAGTTCTTACAAAGAGATAAATAATTTCAAATTTAAAATTTCAAATTTAAAATCAAATCCTAATGAAAAAATTACAAAAAATAAAAAAACTATCCGGGAGGATTTATTGAAAAAAATAAAAAATGGAAATATAGATTTAGTTATCGGCACTCACGCCCTCATCCAAAAAGACGTGGCGTTTAAAAATTTATCCCTAGTGGTCATCGACGAACAGCACCGGTTTGGAGTGTCTCAGCGTGCGTCATTACAACAAGAAACTGCCCGGCTGGATGATGGCACAAAAAAAACCATCCCCCATCTTCTCACTATGACCGCTACTCCCATTCCAAGAACTCTCTCCATCGCCTTTTTTGGATCGCTAGATCTTTCTCTTTTGGACGAAATGCCTAAAAATAGAAAACCCATTATAACTACTGTGGTGGCGCCGATTGAACAAGAAAAAATCTATGCGCTCATTAAAAGTGAAATCAAAAAAGGGCGTCAGGCCTTTGTCATTTTACCCCTAGTGGAAGAATCCCTTTCTGAAAGTATGCTGGACGTTAAGGCGGTCACTACCGAACATAAGCGCCTCGCGGAAAATGTTTTTCCCGAATACAAATTGGGATTGCTTCATGGACGATTGAAAGCCAAGGAAAAAGAAAGTATCATGGAAAAATTTAAAAATAGGGAGTTTGATATTCTAGTCTCCACGTCAGTGGTAGAAGTCGGGATCGATATCCCAAACGCCACTGTTATGATCATCGAAAATTCTGAACGTTTTGGATTGTCCCAACTCCACCAATTCCGCGGGCGAGTCGGTCGCAGCGTTCATCAGTCATATTGTTTTTTGTTTTCGCAAAAGAAGAATCCCCGCCTGCGCGTGATGGAAAAAACCAATGACGGCTTTGTGATTGCTGAAAAAGATTTAGAATTGCGTGGTCCCGGGCAATTCTTCGGCACAGTACAATCCGGCCTCCCTGATATCACTATGGAAAACCTGACCAATATAAAACTGATTAAATTCGCGAGCGCAGAAGCCACCAATATTTTAGAAGTTGATCCCAAATTAAAAAAGCATCCAGTTTTAGCGGACGCCCTCAAAAACTTTTCTGATAAAATTCATTTGGAATAGTCTTCCTATAAAGCCGTCTTTCTAAAACCGAGTTTTAGGAAGTAATTACAGAGCTAGCTCTGTAATTGATTTTTCATATACCTCCAACATCTCTTTGGCACAAATCTCACTAGTAAACTTTGTCCGCGCAATACGGGCGGAGACTTCAGAAAATTTCTGGCGCAAGTCCTTGTCCTCTACTAAAATTTCTACAGCTTGTGTAAATTTATCTTCTCTTACTAAAAAACCGTTCCCGCTCTTAATAACCAAACTTTTCGCTCCAGTTGCATTTAAAGCCACAATCGGCAGTCCCATATACATCGCCTCCGTAATCACCATCCCTTGTGTTTCAGACTGCGAGGCATGCACAAAAATGTCAGAAGCGGCGTAATAGTTTTTAATTTCAGAACGTTTTATTACTCCGGCAAAAAAAACTTTTTCTAAGATGCCCAATTCTTCGCAAAGTTTTTTGAGACTCGGCGCCAAATATCCATCTCCCACCACCAAAAATTTCACTTTCCCTTTTTTCAATACCGGCTTAAGAGCCCGAAATAGAAATTCCATGTTCTTCTCTTCGGTCAATCGGTGCGTGGACAGTAAAACCACCTCGTCTTCCGCGATGCTATATTTTTTTCTAATCTCTTCTCTAGAAGTGTTTGCAAAATCTTTTTCTACCACACCAGTAGCCACCGGAAAAATTTTCTCATTGGTCACTCCCCACTTGCGAATAATTGGGATAATTGAGTCGGTTGGCACAATAACCGCGTCCGCCCGATTAGCATAGCGTACTGCATTTCCGATAACATACCCACACGCTACCTTTCCCGGCACCATGGGCGCAAAATGCACGTAGTGGTCATAGAGTGTGTGCCAAGTGAAAATCAAAGGGATTTTTTTCTTCTTGGCCCAACGAGCGGCGGCCGTACCAAGCAAATTTGGATGTTGAGAATGAATGATATCCAAATCGAGACTATTTAAAATTTTCCTCATTTTCCAAGAATGAGAAAACGGCAAAGGAAAACGAAATTTGACTTCGATATCAAGCGACGGGTAACGAAAAACATGATCATCTTTTTCGACATATCCCGGAAACTCGGGAGCGAAAATAAAAACTTGATGACCAAGTTTTTCAAATTCCTGACGGAAAGTTTCCACGGAAGTTGCCACACCATAGGGATTAGGCAAATAGTTATTAGTAAAAATAGCAATGTTCATTTAATTTTTTTCAAAAAAATCCAAAATTTCATCAAAAACATGTTCATTCTCGATGTCTGAAATAAAGGTATGATAAGCTTTTTGGATATATTTTTTGCGCTTAATTTTTGACGAAACCTCCGCAAAGATATTCTCCAAGCTTTTCTTGGACACCACGTGATCGCTGGTGGATTGCATCACAAAGCATGGTTGCTCAATACAAGGCAATCCTTGACGCGCAACTTTCACTAATTTGAAAACTTCCATCGCACTTTTAATCGGATATGTGCGATAGGAAATTCTGCGCGTGATGAATTCGCTATTACCAAATCCCGGCGGATAATATTTCTTCTGATAGGTCTTAAAAAAACCAAGCAGTTTAGCTAAAAAAAATGTTATTTTTTCTTTCCTGATGGCGTACGGCATAGCCATTAAAAGCAAACCGGAAATCTCCGGGCGATCTTTGGCCAACATCACCGTCAGATTAGCGCCCATCGAAGTCCCTCCTACATAAACTTTCTTATGCTCTTTTTTCAGTTCATCATAAGATGCCTCTACGTCCAAGAGCCATTCTTCCCATTTAATGTCCAAGAGGTCTTTCGGGTGAGTGCCATGCCCCTTGAGCATAGGGATTGAGACGGTGTAGCCTTTTTCGTTTAGGTATATTCCCAAGCGATGAACCTCATATGGCACCGATGTCCAACCATGAATGAGCAAAACCGCTTTCCCATTAGTGCCGGGAAAATAGAAAGATTTATCCATTTCTCCTCGATCTTCTTGGTATAAAACCTCCGGATCGCTAAAAAGGATGGATTTGGCTTTTTCGTATATGCGTTTAACCATAATACTCCCTATTCTACTCCGTTTTGCCCATTTGGCAACTGAAAAAATATCAAAATAAAAACCCGCGAACACAAGAAAGTGTCGCGGGGTAAAAATAATGATTGATGGCTTATCCGTGGATAAGCCGAATTCCATTTAAAAGCCAATCCAGATAAACCGGCAACTGAGGCAGAAATACAAGCGCTAAAGAAATATTCCACGCCGATTTCAGCATAGCTTCAGCCAAATACTTCGACTCTCTGCCAAGAGTCGCATTATGCAACCCAGGAATTTCTTTGATTTCCAAAAATGAAGGCAGTACATTTTCCCGAAAAATTTTTTTGATAAATTTTCTCCAGAAAAGTGATGCCCAATCCCATCGGCTTAAAACGACAATGATTGGGACTGGGATAAAGAAACAATTTTCCTTTGCTTTTCGGAGCGCTTCTGTCAGTCTTGGTTGAGAAGATTTATCCAACTCATAACACATCTTCAACCAAAAGATCTGAATTTTCCGGGAAAAACTTAAATCTTTTTCCGGCGGAGTATATAAATCCCCCAGGAATTTGTAGGGATTTTCATATCCCAACGACAGAATTCGACTTAGCATTCCCGAGATCGGAAAAGCCAGCGCGATTAAAGGCCAGGGAATATATCTCAATCCCAATGGATTAACAAAAGTTATCTTGGAAATTTTAACTCCAAATTCTTCCGCTCTGAGCATCATCTCTCCTCCGATTGGAGCTGCATTAGAGTGAAAAAATAATTCCACCTCATCGATTTCCAGGGCCTTAATAACTCGCAGAGCAATCTCAGCTCCATTCAAAGGATATTCTTTGAGTAAGCGAGGTGAAATCTCTGATGACCAACCGTATCCGAGCGGAGAGATCACGATAATTCTCCGATCAAGATAAAGCAAATGTTCAAAGCACGGTCCCAGGTGAGTGTTGCCACCTGGATAAACAAATATCGGCGGCTCAGAAATCCCTTCCTTTGTGTAAGCTGGAATATTCAAATATTCCACCATGAAACCCTCTCCTTCCATTTTAATGAAAACTCTATTGCCCTTTGTTTTTGACAACAATCCTCCTGCGAAGTTTATCCTTTCTGCCAGATCCGGCCCTTTCAATTTTCCCGATTGCATATATTTTCCTCCCTTAGGCTTTGCGCCTATTATTAGTCAATTTTTGACTAACTCATTCAAATTTTAAGGTTCTTTCCGCGACAGTCAATACTATAATAAAATACAACAAAAGTCAACAAAAATTGCTACTTTATATTGCTTTTAAGAAGAGATGTTCTTCTCTAATTCCGCAATCGCCCAAAGGGTGAGACCTGCTCCCCAAGCAAAGGGCACGGCGGATTTCCAAAGCGTATGGTCGAAAGGTCGGCCATCGAGGAAATAGGTTTCGTGGATATGTTTGTTTTTCGAAATGATCCCGGCCAAATTTTCAAAAGTTTTCTGGGCCGCTTCTTTCTTGCCAGTTTTCAACTGTGCGATGATGAGAAGCGCCTCAATCCAACTCCAAGAAATTCCGTTTTGATAGTCGGCCATGTTAAAAAGAAAAAGGGCGGGGCTGACGCGCCAAAAGGGATAGCGCGGAAAATTTAAAGGATGTAAAATTTTTTTCTTGTTCTTTTTCAAAGACGCGATGGATCGCGTCTCTACTAAATTCAAAATATCTTCTGACTGGTTTTTATCGGCTATGCCGAAAATAATCGCCAAAACATTGCCAGCTAAATCAAAATATTTTTCTTTTCTATTCCCATATATACTATCGGCAAAATACCTTTCTTCTGTCAGCCAGAAAGTTCTCTGCAAAGAAGCCAGAATATCTTTCGAATTGGGAATAGAATATTTTGCCGTACCTACGGACGTACTTACGCACGTACTTACGTTGTTACGTAGCATGCTACGTAACAACTCAAAATCCTTAACTGCTTCGTGCCAAAGCACACTAGAGTATAAAACGAAGCCTTTTTTATAAATCGTGTCTTCCCAATTAGCAAACCCTGCTTCGTCTATCAAATCATTTTTCAATATTTTTTTCTCCGCATAAAATTCCAAAGCGCTTTGCACGCTGGAAAAATTGTCGCGGGCAAATTTTTCATCTTTCGCTTTCTCAGCGTAGCGACAAAAAGCAATCACAAAAAGCAAATTGTCATCCACCGAGAAATGCCAGGCCAAAGAAGAATTGTAAATTGGACGCGGAGTTTTGCGCCGTATTTTTATCCCAAGATATTTGAGGAAGTTGTAATTCAAGGCAATCTTCCTAGGAATCTTCCCGTCTTTTCTCTGATGTTTAATAAACAACTCCAAAACCTGTCGCACTTTCTTTATATCTCCCCCACTTTCCAAAAGTCCGAGGCTGGCAAAAAAACTATCGCGCGCCCAATAGTCGTCAAAGTTAACTGCCGACGCCAAAATACCCTCGTCACGATAACAGGTTTCCAAGTCCGCTCGGGCGATTTTTTTAATTTCGCTAAGCATAATATTTTTTACTCTTCCCCGTCTTTTTTAAGTAGTTTTTTCGCTTCTTTGTTTTTGTAGAGATTGATGAAAACAATAGACACAGTGGCTACAGCGAAAATAATCCAACCTGACCAACTGATGTAGACTTTTATTTCTCGCCAGAGATAACCATAGAAATATCCCATTGCTACCAAAAATCCACTCCAGACGATGCCTCCTAAAATGGAATACCTCAAAAATTTTTTAAAATCCATCTTCACAATGCCCGCCGCCACAAATGTCGCCCAACAAAGTCCGGTGGTGGATTTGACTGCGAAAATTGTTTTGCCTCCATGGTGTTCGAAATATTTTTCCATCCTGGTCACCAAATGCTCCGTGATGCCCATATACTTTCCCACTCGTCTCACAAAAGTCATCCCATAGCGGTACCCCAAGCCAAAAAGAACAACGTCCCCGATGACGTCTCCCAACATAGAAAGGAGAAGCACTACAAAAACATTAAAAGCTCCCAAGCTCGCCAGCATTGCCGCAATAACCGTCACTATTGGGCCTTCAACAATCATCAGTGGCAACATCACAGCGTAGCCATAGTGTTGCAAAAAAGAAAAAATGAGTTGTCCGGTTTGTTCCATGAATTTTTATCCTAATTTATATAATATAGCCCCTTAATTCTACCCGAAAAAACTCCTTTTCGCAAAAGGCTTTGTCGTTTTTAATAAAAAAAATAGCATATTCCATAGAATATGCTACCTTGTATGCTAAAAAATAGGCTAGTTTAGGAAATCCTTTCCCGTTCCACCGCCATTTCCCCCACGGTCGCTTTTCTTTCAAATTTATTCCAACCCACTAAGCGACCGCGTAAAACTGTGAGCACTGTTTTAATGGCGACGTAATACATCAACTGGCGATAATAGAATCTTTGCAGAGGTAGCCAAATAATGAGCGACCATTTTTCTTTGTGCTCCAAGAAAAATGGAATGGTGGCGGTTAGAAGATCAATCACCAGGAAAAAGACGTAGTAGAAGAAAATCTTTTGGAAAGCGTGGAGAGAAGAATAATCAATAGGGTGATAGTGACTCTGCCAAGTCGCCCAAGCAATAGAAAGAAGCATTGTAAGATCCATAAGAGGAGAAACTAAAGGAAAAATTATTTGAAAGATAATAACGTTGGGTACGGTGAAAAATCCCAGTGCGCCATATTGCCGTCTACCCCAAACGTCACGGTGTTTCCAAACAGTTTGCAAAGTACCATACATCCAGCGGAAACGCTGTTTGACGAAATCACTCGTGTTGTCCGGCGCTTCGGTGTAGGCCAGAGCTTCATCTTCTGAGGCGACCAGATGACCGCGCCGAATGATGGAAAAAGTCAGGTCGGTGTCTTCCGCTAAAGTATCGCTGGAAAATCCCCCGGCTTCAATGATGGCCACACGTCGCCAAGCGCCGACCGCTCCTGGAACAACCGTGATGCAATTTAAAATTTCAAAGGCCCGCCGATCCAAATTTTGGCTGGTGATATATTCCAGTGCCTGCCAACGCGTCAAAAGATTGATGCGATTGCCCACTTTGGCGTTCCCCGCCACCGCCCACACTCGCCTGTCAACAAAACGCCGAATAAGTTTTCCAATGGTGCTCGGCAAAAAAATTGTATCCGCATCCAGTGTCACAATGATTTCAGCTTGAGTTTTCAGGATGCCGAGATTTAAAGCCGAAGATTTTCCACCATTTCTCTTAGTGAATATTTTTACCCTGGAATTATTTTTAAAATTATCCAGTGCTACCTGGTAAGTATCATCTTTTGAGCCGTCATCCACCACGATAATATCCAAATTAGGATAAGTGGAATTTAGAATAGCGTTCACGGTTCGCACAATAACTCTTTCTTCATTGAAAGCCGGCACGATAACACTCACTCCCGGTCGGTAAGTTTTTTCAAAATCACGAAAAGCGGCATGGCGAGAATGAATCCATTGAATGATGGCCAATGTTCCAATAAAAAGGAACCGCATCGAGCCCAAAACTATTCCCAGAAAAAACATAAAATGCATAAAACGATTGAAGTGATCCACCATAAAAACAGTGGCCGAACCCATCCAAACCAAAAATTTTTCCTTAGACGAAACCCCCGGCATCAGATTATCCCTATTCGTGCCAATTAAATTAGCCACTGAAACAATTTGAAATCCCTCACTTTGCAAGCCTTCGATAATACGTGGCAAAGCTGCCACTGTTTGAGCACGATTCCCTCCCCCGTCATGTAAAAGCACGATGTTCCCGTCTCCATTTTTAGCGCTTTGGATAACGTTATTCACAATCGTGTCCACCCCGGGAGAACTCCAGTCCGATGGGTCGATATGCATCGCCACCGTATAGTAACCCTGTTTGTCCACAGCTACTAATGGACCGACCTGATCAGGAGTGGAAGGCTCAATGTCTTCAGCGTAAGGCGGACGGAAAAGCACGGTTTTTCTGCCTAAAATACTTTCAATCAGACGCTGAGTGGAATCCAACTCAAAATTGAGTTGTCCCCTGGAAACATTGGTGATGTTAGGATGAGTGTAAGTGTGACTGCCAATCTCATTCCCTTGTTGGAATTCTTGACGTACGATATCCGGGCTTAAATTAGCGTTCACGCCCACCAGAAAAAAAGTAGCGGGAACATTATATTTTTTGAGGATATTTAGAATTTGAGGGGTATATTTCCGATCAGGCCCATCATCGAAAGTAAGAACTATTTTTTTGCTATTATTCGCCCCTCCGCCCCAACGGGTAATAACATACGGTGAAGGAAATGTGGTTATATTTTCTTGTGTAATAAAACCGGAAGCTTCGTCATATGTTAAGTCGCGCGCGCCTTCTTGCGGAGTACTGGTCACTTTCAAGATCTCACCTTGACCCGAATAACTGACATCATAACCATATTTAAGGGTTTTCAAACTGTCCGCTCCGGCTTGATTCAAATTTTCACGATTATTAAAAGCTTGCCAAACAGAAGGATCTTCTCCTCCCAACCTCCAAATCGCATAGCCGGCTGGTCCGCCTAATTTTTCTCCAATGACCATCTCATTAAAGACTGTGACCGCATCCAGAAACCAAACGTGGTGAAGCACATTATTATCATCCGTATAATCGAAAGTGGGGTTGAGCGACACTGGGTCTAATTCAATTTGTGACCCGGACTTTTTCGCCAGAGTTGTCGCATCTTGGAAGGTGAGCTCTTTGCCCGAGGTTTCATTGAAAATCCAATCATAACCATAACCTCCCAGAGCAAGAACATATTTATTAATCGGAGCCTCCAAAAGTCTGGCTTTCAAACTATTGCTAATCCAATCTTGAGAAGCAATCGGTCCAGCTGGAGTGTCATAAACGGTGTGCTCGTCATAAGCCATTAAAATTAAAAAATCGCTAAACTGAGATAAGTCATTAGCGTTAAAAGAATCATCATTCAAGGGAATACTTTGCGAAACCTCCAAATTTAAAGGATGAAATTTAGCATAAAGTTCTTGCATGAAAACCAATAACTTTGGATGATCTGCCTCTGCCACACTTTCGAAATCAATGCTTATGCCGGAAAAATTATTCGTTCTGACATAGTTCAAAAGCACACCGATAAGAGCCGCTCGGGTGTCCGGGGTAGCGAGTACTGCGGTAAGTCTGGCCGAATCCCAAGTTTGAGTATCACTGTTATAATTATTAATGAGAGGCACAATAGGCAAATTGGGCCTGGTTTGTTTTATATACTCAACCGCCTTATCTTGCGCTTCTTGATCGTCCGTTATAAAAAGGCTAGGTGCATTCACCACACTAAACTGACCCGATAAGTTAAGGACTGACGCATCTCCCAGATGGATCCATTCTGGGACGAGCTCATCCATATTTTGAATATTTTCTTTGAGTGAGATGAAGCTGTTGTCATCCCAATTAACATAAAAACTCAACACCCTTGGTCTAATTTTGGGAGTGACACCGGACGAAACAGACAAATTAACCCCTTGAGAAAGCGCCGAGTTATTACCCAAATTTGCCGATACTGCAGCCGCCACATTAGAAATAGCGGGCACATTAACCCCATTTAGGCGAATAGAGCTTCTATACGCCGGGTCAAGAGACACGAGGTCCAGCTTCGGTAAAGTCGGACCCATAATGATACTCCCAATTGTCACACCAAAAATTGCCACCAAAAAAACCAATGCCACAAAGATTGTTCTCCTGGAATATACCCAGCGCCTAGGGCTGTCGGAATAAAAGATTTGCCTTCTTCGCTTATTTTGCATAGCTTAAAGATTAATTGTATATTGATTTTTAGGCTTTGTCCGTCTCGTTAGTATTATAACAATCCAAATCCAAAAATTTTTCAAAATAAAAAACACTCCTACTTTAATTAGGAGTGTTTTTGTCACTTTGAGTTTCTCTATTTCCAATAAACCTGGGAGGTGGTGACGATGTTTTTCCAAGGACCAGAGGGGACATCTTTCGCATCCACAAACTGCCAATCGGTTTTGTCCACGTCGCCTAGTCCTAAATAATCATGCACGGCGGGAGAAACATCCAATCCGGCATGGCTATTTTCCTTACTTTTTGGAGTAGCTCCACCAAAGACATAGGCTTTATCATCTTCCCCAAAAGGTCCCACATCTTGCCATTGGGCGTAAACGGTCTTACCGCTTTTGGTTATTTTGATCCACTGGTTTTTGCAAATCGAATAATCCCCGCTCTTACCGGCTCCCCAAATTGCCAACGCCTCAGGGTCATTCTTCTGATTACCTTTGGAGTTAAAATCATTATATGGCAGGGCGAAATAAAACGGATTTTCTTTAGGAGTAAATGAGGCTGGGTAAAAACCATTTCTTTTATCTGGAGTATCTATCCCACCAAAGTGCTTAACCCAATCTTCGTCCCAAGCGCTAGGCAAATTGGAAATATCCCCATTATCTTTTCCCGCCTCTTCGCCGGCCCAAAAATAGGTAGTCGAGATATTTTTATGTATCATATAGTCATTCTTATTTTCGGCTACGACCGGAGGAATGTTCTCAGAAGTCTGTGCGGGAGTTTGTTCTTCCACACTTTGGTCATTGCTCGTTTGAGAAGAAGGAGTGCTCGCATCCGTTTCTGGGACTTTCTTATTCTCATTGGTCATATTATGCACTTCTACTTTTTTCATCTCAGCATCTTTTGATCTATATCTATTTTTGGCCACAGCCGCATAGGCTACGCCTGAAAATAAAACTATGAGCGCCAGTAAGGAATACTGGGAAACTCTTTTATTTACTCTCATAAAAAAATTGTTTTTAAAAAATTAAATGACTTACTAATTTCAACTGTTTGATAAATAATTTTTTATCACATTCTTCTCTTCAAAGGATAGGAATGTTGCCGATATCGGCTTTTCAAATCAATGAATTAGTTGTAATATTTTAGCATATATTATGAGACTGGACAAGGATATGATTCCCTTTGGCTTATCAGATACTCAAATGACCCATCTTAAAATACTCGGATTTTTCTCGAAAGAAGTCTTTTTCCGCTTTGTAATAAATTTAGTAACTCTATGATTTAAAAAATATAAATAGAAACTGGTCCATTATCATAGCGACAGGGGTAAGTTTTTTGGGGATAATTATTGTTCTCTTTTTTTGGCAAGCGCGTTCAAAAATTATCCCACCCTCTCCAATCACTTCTCCATCAGGCAATCAACCAAAAAATATTGCATCCGCACCAGGACAATACCCTGTTCATAAAAATATCTCAGCCACTACTTTTTGGATTGGAGAATCGGCTTCTGGCAATAATGATTTCATCGCTAATGACCAAAGCGCCTGGGATGAGAATTGGGAAACTCACTATGGTGGATTTGATGACCCGCGAAGCAGAAGCGGATTCTATCCGGCTGATTTTACTCCGAAAGAAAACCCGTTTTATTTCGCTCTCCCTTACAATGATTTTGATTCTAATGGCGACCGCAAAAAAGATGTCAGCTCAGTCATTTATTGGGCCAAAGAAGGCTCTTGGAATGAAAACCAATCTATGCTCAAAAATCAGTGGATAAAAATTACTAAAGACGGAAAATCCGCCTACGCTCAATGGGAAGATGTCGGACCATTCGGAGAAGATGATAAAAATTATGTCTTTGGTAGCAGCGCACCTATAAGCGATCAAAACAACAACGCAGGGCTAGATCTCTCCCCTGCCCTTGAAACTTATCTGAACCTTAGTGGAGGAAATCGAGTTGATTGGCAATTTGTGAAGACGCAAAATGTGCCGGATGGCCCTTGGAAAAATATTATTACCACTTCTTAAAAAAATTTTATTTTCCTATTCACACCACGCCGTACTCCCCATATCAAGTCCTAAAGAATATCTCAAAATTAATAAGGCGTCAGTAGAGTTAGCGGCACCATCACAATTTGAATCCCCGGTCATAGATTGCACTCGCCAGCCAGTACTATCCATCGAAAGACCAAGAGAATTTCGGAGAGTCAAAAGAGCATCGACAGTGTTGGTAGCAGAAGAAGAATTAACATCATATCGATATGAGAATGACGGTCCGATAGGTCCATAGCCCGAGCGATAAATATTCCACATAGCGCCAACTACGCCTCCAGGATGATTAGCACCTCCTTCCAGTGAAACAGTATAACCAAAAGGATCAGCACTTCCTCCAGAAATAGCCCAGTATCGATCACTATAATCAAAGAAAGCATCATTATTCCAGAGTGACTTAGCATTCATCATCAAAGCTACCAAGGAAAAACCGTTAAAAGCATACCCGCCTCCGCTTGCTATGGTTCTATAATTAGCATTCCAAGCGGCATTAGATTGCTCAGGATTAGTCGAATGACGAATCCCCCATTCTGGCATCCCCAAGACAGATGAACTATAAGGTGAGGCTGTCGGAGTATTTTTCCAATACCAAGATGCGCTATTCGTGGCATTAATCTCTAGCTGATCAACATAAAATGTTTGTCCGTCTTCTCCAAAATAGATATACTCTGATGGTATATTCCCCGGACCATATGACTCGGTATAAAGATATTCACCAGATTTTTGACCGATATCTTTCATTGGATCATAATCAAGCATTATGCCCGCAAATAAAATTGGCCACTTACGACCATTAGAATGTCCGCCATCGGGCGGCCAACCATATGCCCCACTTTCAATATAGCTATAGATATCAATACCTAATTGAATATAATTTATAAGCAGATTTTCTTTTTCATTATTAGTGTAATCCATCATAAGTAATAATGCAGCGTCAGCAAATGTCATAGCATAATAATAGCTATCCAAACCACTGCCTGATGGATGCATCGGACCACCCGTCCAGCCACCATTATGCGTCAGCCAGGTCATTTTAAAATAGTTAGCATAAGTTTGGATGTTTGGCTTTGTTAATGAGGGAGGGCACGGAAGATTTGGTAAAAGATTATAGTTAATGCTACTTATATTATGCAATGTTTTTATAGGTGAACTTATTCCAGGCCTAAAGGTGCCACTAGGAGGTTCTGTAGATAAACAAGTTAACACTGCAACATCTTTAACATAACTCAGGCGACTTACCCCGCTGGGCACTGGTTCCAAATTACTTATAGTTGAAACGAGGGATGTATTCTCTTGCAGTAACAATGGGGTCCATGGAGAGACTCCAATTCCAATATTTTTTGTTTCATCATAGTTTTGATACCCATCATATCCTTGCTCAGCCGTGGCCGGATTTAGCATCGACCCGTTCATGGGTCTTGGGCTAGCAGTATATCCTGGAGAAATGTTATTGATCTTTACCCCATCTCCTGTATCAACAACCCAATAATCTCCATTCACAAATTGTCCCACCGTGTAATCGTGGTCAAAAGTCCAAGTTATACCATACTGAGTGATTGAAGTGGCTGCCTTGGCCGGCGTTATTGGCAAAACAAAAAAACAAAGAAGTATTAAGAAAATAAATTGTAATATTCTTTTCATTCTTTTGTTTTCAGAAAAGTTTATTTAAAGTTATTTTACTTTCAAAACAAGAGCCCTATTAATTGTTTTTTAATAACTCTATTATAACATAGGTTTCGGCTTTTTTGCTTTCTTTGTTGGCGATGTAACTATAATATGTTTAATATAATTTACAAAATTTCTCCTAGAAGCTCCGCGCGCCCAATTTTCTTTAGCGAAGAATAAGCAACGACCACACATCCTCCCACTTCTTTTTGAATTTCAGCCAATTGTTTTTTCCTGGCGGTGACATTCACCTTATCGATTTTGTTCGCCACAATCACAATTTCTTTTTCATGCTCCTTTAGTTTTTCCAGCATTTCAAGGTCGAGTTTTGTTGGTCCGACCGCGCCGTCGATCACCATCACTATTTTTTTCTGGGAATAGGACGCATCGAAAAGATATCCGCTTATAAGTTTTTGCAATTCTTCCTGAGTGCTTTTAGAAGCCTTGGCATAGCCATAGCCCGGCAGATCCAGCCAATAACTTTTTTCATTAATGAGAAAAAGATTAATTTCTTGAGTGCGTCCAGGGGTGTTACTAGTGCGGGCCAAGCCCTTTTGGTTGGCCAAAGAATTTATGAGACTTGATTTTCCCGCGTTAGAACGCCCGATAAAGGCTACTTGGGGAAAACTGCTATTGATGACTTTGTCCGGACCAATGATACCTTTTATAAACTGCGCCGAAGTAATGTTGATATTTTTATTCATAATGTTTTTATTATCTCTTTACCCATCTCCTTACGTATTTAAGGAGGTTGCTTTGCCCTGCCGAAGTTTTAACGAAGGCGGGTTACGTAGCATGCTACGTAACAAGCTACGTAACACGAACTTTCTTCATCTTAAGCCTAAAACCATTATTTAGCAAAAAAAAATCCCAAATTGCCTCCTCTGGTGCAATTTGGGAATAAACTATCTCAAACCTCTCAGTTAAGAACTGGGAGGTATAGGGTGTATCTGTGTAAACTCAAGATTCCTTAGAAGATTGATTATATGTAGAATATCAGAAGAAGAAGAGGAGGAGAAAAAAATTCCTAGCTCGTTCGTCCTTAGTTTCATTTTTTTTCGATGAACTCTACCTTCACCATAAGGTCGATTATCGCTACCCGTCGCTTCAATAATATCTACAACGGATATTATTTCTGGGAATGCACCGATTTTTGTTTTCCTCCTCTCTCTGATTCTTATTTTCTGAGATGGTAGTGGCAGTGACTGAGACTTCCTCCTCTCCTCACCGCTCCTAGGGTAACCCTTGGTCTTTTCATGATGTCCAACAACTATCCTGGCCACCTCCTCATCAAAATTCATAAGATAATTAAAGCTTCCTCTCGGATGCGTTTTTATTAATTCTCTCTCTTCCAGTGAAAGATCACCGGGCTTTAACAGAATTTCTTTGCCGACACTATTTTTCCCCACATCATGCAATAAAGCAGCTATTATCAACAGCTTCTCTATAATAGGAGAAAAATTCATTGCCTTAGATACTGCTAATGTAATTTCAGCACATCCTATACTATGTGTAACATATATTGGACCACAAAATGTTTCAATCTCACACAATGCCCCACGTACAAATGGATTGCCCTTGATAATGCTTGAAATATCTGGCGGAATATTTCCATCCCCCTCCCACCAACGTTTTCTTATTTTCAACGGATAGCCTCGTACAGGGGCGCAAGGTGATTCCCTATAAATGCCTCTCTCTCCTGATTCTTCCATTCTCATCTCCTCGTACAACCTCCATTTTTAAATGTACTACTTTTTCTTACTTTGAAGAATTTTTCTTTTTAGTACCGCGTATGGGATTCGAACCCATGATTTCCAGGATGAAAACCTGGCGTCCTAGACCAGACTAGACGAACGCGGCATACAACTATTTTTTCAACTAACAAATAGAGTGCCAAACTAAAGGCACGCTCATTACAAACGTCAAAAAGATTCTAACATATAAAAAATATTTCGTCAATCACTGTCACAACACCTCACATTAATAGCGTGAAAAATGCTCGGGTCCTCCTTATCTCGTCGACCGATAGCTCTCAAAAATTTTTCGTCCGCATCACCGTCTAATGGTAAAATCTCACCAGAATCAGGCAAAAAAACGTGTACCATGTTCCCATCTTCTTCCATCACTGACACCTCATTTCCTTCAAAAGATTTGATTTGTCCACGAATGGCTCGGTCATGCGGAATGTGGTTATGTGACCAACCACCCAAAATTCCACCGAGACCCAAAGCACCAAAAAACAATCCGAGGATCAAAGCTCCAAAGAAAAACCACACGGTAAAAAAATTAGTGCGTTCACATTTTCCGCAAAAAAGCTCCAGGCGATTGGCAAAATATATGGCACCCGCAACCATCAGGATAAAAAGAATAATATAATCATAGGGTAAGGTAGCTAAGAAAATTTTCATGCCGGGATAACCAAACGTCAAAAATTTTAGAAGCCCTGTTTTTTTGATGAAATATAGAAGCAAACTAATTAGAATAGCTCCCAAGATAATAGCCAGCGCCATAGCACTTTCCAAGCCTAATTTTTCAGCCACGAAAACAAAATGACTTCTCATTTTAATTTTCTTCGAATTAATAGCTCCCATCACTCGACTTTTCATATCGGCTTCATCTTTTTTCATTTCTTCACTCATACTTTTTTGTTGGATAAATTATTTTTATCATTATTCTTTGTCATTTCCAGAGCCATTCTTTTTTTCGCTCGGCTAATAAGCGTCCCGACGGTGTTAATCGGCTTGCCTAAAATTTCACTGATATCCTCATAGGATTTATCGGAATAATAACGCAAAGCTAAGACTTGGCGATACTTGGAAGGCAGACGGTTGATGACTTCATCCACTTCTTTTTGTGTTTCCTTTCTCATCCAAGCCACGTCAGCTGCGTCTTCCCCGCTAGTCATAATAAGCATATCTTTCGTAGCAGTGATGTTTTCCCAAGGGATAAATCTTTTTAAAGATTTTCGCTTGATATTATTTACCGCCTCATTATGAGCGATGCGATAGATCCAAGAGGAAAATTTTCTTTCCGTGTCATAACTCCTCAGGTTTTTAAAAGCCTTAATAAAAACATCCTGCAAGATATCTTCAGTTTCCTCTCGAGAACCACTCAGGCGATATAGATAAGCGAAAAGCTTACCCTGATACCTTTCAATGATTTCGGCATACCGCTCTGGATCAGTCTCCCTGACGATTTCTACCAGCTCATTGTCGGTTATTTTTTTTTGAGAAATAATTTCAGTCATTTATTAATACTATAAATTATAGTTTGTATTTCGTTATAATAATGATACTATACTATTATAAATTTCGCGAATTATTATAAATTATCAAAATCATTAACCTTTCCCTTATGTTTATACTTTCCCTTGAAACTTCTTGCGATGAATCAGCCGCTGCCATCATTGAGGGCAAAAAAGACGGTTTTTCCGTCATTTCCAGTGTCGTCTCCTCTCAAGTTAAGTTGCACGCCGAGTGGGGAGGTGTCGTGCCTAATTTAGCAGCCAGGGAACACCTGAAAAATATCATGCCGGTCGTAAGGAAGGCTTTGCAGAAAGCCAAGTTGACCGCCAAAGACATTGATCTTATTGCAGTCACTAATGGCCCCGGGCTCATTCCAGCGCTTCTAATCGGGGTGAGTACGGCCAAAGCCCTCAGCTATCTTTGGGGCGTGCCGTTGGTTGGCATTCACCACATTGAAGGACACATATATGCTAATTTTATTTCTGAAAAAATTCAAAATTTAAAATTTCCCCTTCTTTGTCTGGTTGTTTCCGGTGGGCATACCCAACTCATCTTAATGAAAAAACATCTTAGCTACCAAATAGTTGGGGAAACACTCGACGACGCCGCGGGTGAAGCCTTTGACAAAGTAGCTCGAATTCTGGATTTGGGCTATCCCGGCGGACCAGCCGTATCGGCCAAGGCTGAAGAATTTAGAATAAATAATAAGTTAAAAAATATAACAGCCACTAAATACCAGCTATTGGATACACCTCTCCCTCGCCCGATGATCAACTCTGGTGATTTTAATTTTTCCTTTTCCGGCCTAAAAACCGCCGTCCTATATAAATTCAGACAAATGAATGACGGTTTATCCGAAAAAGAAAAACCTTTACTGATTAGTGAATTGGCGACTGAATTCCAAGATGCGGCTGTGGAAGTTCTGGTTAAGAAAACTATCTCCGCAGGTAGAAAATATAAAGTTAAAACGATCATGCTGGCCGGCGGAGTGTCTGCTAATAAAACTTTACGTCAAAAATTATTGAAAGAAACAAAAAAAGGATTACCAGGTGTCGTCTGCCTTTTGCCTGAAATAAAATATACCGGCGATAATGCTGCGATGATTGGAGTCGCCGCCTATTTCAGATACAAGTTAAACCATAAAGAAAAAACTTGGAAGAATAATTGGAAAAAATTAGAAACAGATGCTAATCTAAAAATAAGTCATTAATCAACATATGCCAGACAACATTAAAATATTTTCTTGGGGAATTTTGGGAGCGCTCGGAGCGCTCGTTTTAGAATCAATAGTGGCTATACTTTTCCAAGCGCCCCTTGCCCTGACATCACAATCGGGAATTCCATGGCTAATGGGCGCTGGGGTTTTTATCGAAGAAGCTCTTTCTTTAATTTTAATTGGAAAATTTTTTCAAAAAACATCCATTAAAAATAACTTCCTCGTGAATACGCTTTTTTTTGGAATCGGCTTCTCACTTCCAGAAATAGCTTTCAATATTCTCTCTTCTTCTTCTTTTTCAGAAAATATTATCCTTTCATACTTGGGACTTTTCCTAATCCATACTGCCACCGCTAGTATTTTCGGGTATTATTTCTCCAAATATTCCTATCTTCGGATTCATCTCATTTTCTTTTTTATTTTAGCCATTTTTTCCCATCTAACCTTTAATCTACTAGTCCTTTCTAATAGCCCCCAACTTTTGATTTTAAGTATGCCTCTCTTCATAATCTTTCTTTGTTTTTTAGCCCAAAAAATGAGGACAGAATAAGTTTCTTGCCAACTAAGAAGAATTAAATTATAATTTAACTAAAGACTAATAAGATAAAACAAAAAATATGGCAAAAGTTAAAAAATCTTTTTTTGAAAAATTAACCGGAGCAAAAAGAATTGAGGAGGAAGAGAATGAGTTTAGTCGAGATCGCATGATGCCGTCTTCTGCTCCGGAAATTTATTCCGAAGACGCTGAGACGGAAGTTGTTTTTAACTCTTCGCCTCGTCGTTCTGAGCGCGATGATAACAATTTTTCGACGCATACGGAAGATGGGGAAGGTCAACTTACAATTGATGTTTATCAAACTGATAATGACGTCGTAATTAAATCAACCATTGCAGGAGTAAAGCCGGAGGATCTAGATGTCAGTATTGTGAATGACATGATTACTATCCGTGGCGAAAGAAAACAAGAGGAGGAAGTCCACGAAGAAAATTACTATTATCAAGAATGCTATTGGGGTAGTTTTTCCCGTTCTATCATTTTGCCTATAGACGTAATGGCCGACAAAATCGAAGCTTCCATGAAAAACGGCATTCTAACTATCCGTATGCCTAAAGCAGACAATACCCGCACTAAAAAAATCCAGGTTAGAGGTTTCTAATTTCTAAAACCAATAGACTTTTAAAGCGCGGGAGAAATTCCGCGTTTTTGTTTTTTGTGCTATATTCTATCTATGAAAACATCCACATTTCTATTAATTTTGTTTTGCTTCATCCTGGTTTCACCCAAGGATGTTTTTGCTGAAAATCCGCCTTTGGATAAATTTTCCACTTCTTTATCCTCTCAGAATGTCCCGGTTGATTTTGACCTATCCATTAGTGGAAAAGATTATAATTTTTCTCGAGCGGATATTTTAAGTATGATCGAAGAAACTTCCCGGCTTGATACAAAAATGGACTACCAGACTGAAATAGAAAACCCTGATTTTTGCGTTTATAAAAAATCGCTCTCCTGTCGATTGCTCTTTCCTTATGACTCCTTTGCCCATATTAAAAAAACATCTCTCCGCAATTTGAATGAAAAAAAATTAAAAATATTTCTTCAGGATTTGGCCCAAAAAACTGATCTTGCTCCTGTCAACGCCAAGCTCCAAATGGAAGACGGAAAAGTAGCCGTTTTTTCCCTAAATAGTCCAGGTGTCCAACTCGATATTGAAAAGAGTGAAAAAATTCTCATCGATTATATTTTCCAAGGAAGTTTCACCTCTACCCCATTAATTCTGCCTTTTAAAGAAATCCAACCGGAAGTTACACCGGACAGCGTAAATGAATTAGGTATCACCAGCCTTTTAGGGGAAGGCTCCTCTGATTTTCATGGCTCACCCAAAAATAGAATTTTCAATATCCAGGTGGCTACTCAAAAATTCAATGGCCTACTTATTAAACCAGGAGAAAATTTTTCATTCGTCACAAATCTAGGAGAAGTGGACGGCGAACATGGATACTTGCCGGAATTAGTCATTAAAAACGACAAGACTGAACCAGAGTTTGGCGGTGGAATTTGCCAAGTTTCTACAACTGCCTTTAGAGCTGCTATCAATTCTGGCTTAGAAATTACCGCTAGGCGCAACCATGCTTACCCAGTTAGCTATTACAATCCTCAAGGGATGGATGCTACTGTTTATGTGCCAAAGCCTGATTTAAGTTTCATCAATAATACCCCCGGTTACATTCTCATGGAAACAAAAATAGAAGGCACTAAATTGATTTTTGATTTTTACGGTACCACTGATGGGCGGAAAGTAAATGTCATTGGTCCAAAAATTCTGGAGCGCGGTTCTGACGGATCAATGAAAACAACTTTCACCCAGGAGGTTTATGATCAAAATGGAACTCTTATCAGACAAGATGTTTTTAATAGTAATTACGCCTCCCCTTCCAAATATCCCCATCCGGGAGCCGAACCGGTTTTCTCACAAAAGCCCAGCGATTGGTCAAAAAAAGAATGGGATAATTATAAAATCGCCCACGGGATGTAACCATTCATTGACTAAACTGGATGGATACGCTAATATTTCATAGTGTTCCAAAGCGCCGGTAGCTCAGTGGATAGAGCAGTAGCCTTCTAAGCTATTGGTCGCAGGTTCGATTCCTGCCCGGCGCACAAAAAAATCATTTTAAAATCGCCCTTATAGCTCAGTTGGTAGAGCAGTTGCCTCTTAAGCAAACGGTCCCTGGTTCGAGTCCAGGTGAGGGCACAAAAAAGTCTGCAGCGTGGCGGTCATCGTCTATCGGTAAGACATCGGTTTGTGGTACCGAGAAGCTGGGTTCAACTCCCAGTGACCGCCCCATTGCAGATTTTTTAGAAATTCTTAGCGCCCGTAGCTCAATGGATAGAGCACTTGTCTTCGGAACAAGGGGTTGTAGGTTCGACTCCTGCCGGGCGCACTAGAAAATAGCCCACAAAAAAACAAACCCATCTGGGTTTGTTTTTTTATATATTTAATCAAAAGGCAGTGCCCTCTCCAATGGGAATATCTGCTACAATCGGCTTATCAACAGCCTTTGAATTACTGTCAATTCCTGAATCAATCGGAAAAACGGAGACTTGATTGTTAGTATAGCTAGCATTATTATCCAAATTAAAAATATCCTTAAGTTCTCCCAAGTCTCTCTGACTTTCATCTTCCCTGAATTTCACCGCAGCAACATTATGAGAAAAACCATTCTTATTAAAAGTGACTCCCTGACTTTTATTTTTTGAATATTCTTGCTTTTGATTATCATCCCACTGTGCTTTATAAATTGATCCATACCAGATATAAACACAATAAGATACTAAGGCGACTGCAATTGCAAAGGTAAAAAAACGGAAAGATTTTCCCAAGAAAAGTAAAACGCTCCTCAAAAGAAAACGTGGATTAGAGATATTTTTTATTTTTATAAATCTTTGTAAAAAATTCATTGTTTTTGAATATAAACTATAGCAGTTATATCTGTTTTGATAAACTCCTTGTCGATAATTTGGTCACTTCCTCCGTCTCCATTTGACCCAGGCGCCGATTGGATATTAAAGGGATTAATATTAACATTATTATTGTTTTGTGAGATATTTTTTGAGGAAGATATAGTTAGGATATTCACATAAAATTGACTGTTTTCCAAGAGATGGATGAAGTTAACTAAACTAGCATAATTTCCATCTAAGCTTATTTGGATTTGGAAATAATCATCAGAAGCCGTCTTTTTTGCAACGTCACCTTTTGTAGCTGTGGTGGCGGCTATTTTTGCATCCTCTTTTATTTTTAGTTCTATTTTATTCCCCGTCTTATCGGCGATTGCTTCAACATTTTCGATAAAACTCACTTGGTCGTCTTTTCCTAAAATCACATTAGTTATATTTTCCTGACTTTCATAATCAGACCATTCCTTTTTTAATTCTGGCAGTTTATTTATCCTGTCCTTCTCCATTTCTCGATCAATAGCTTTCGCTTGGACTTGATAAGATTTTTCTTTTATGCTACTCACCAAAGGCATAGCCAAAAAACGCCCCCCGGCTATAACCCCGGAAAAATACAAAAAGACTATTATAAAAAATTTGTAATTAATCCAAAAATCTTTCACTTTTTTAAAAAAATAATTATTTTAATCCCCACGTTTCAAGCATCCCTCTTTTATCTCAAAAATAATTTGAAAATCAATATTATCCTTATTAACTAAACTAGACAATGGCAAATCAATATTGGAAAAACAATCCTCTTTCTCTAACACATCTTTAAATTTAAGCAAGTTATCTCTTCTGTCTGCTATTCCGGATATGGTTACCGTATAATCAGCCGTTGCGAGTGATTCAATCGTTATTCCCGAAGAAACTAGGTGACTAAGTTTTATAAAAATCCTTGACCAATACAGTTGACCGTTATCAATAGAAATAATTTGTTTAGTTTTTTCATTAGCCATTATAATTTTATTATCATAATCTCTAATCTCACTAAATTGGTCAGCCATCTCCACCTCTGAATCCAGACTTGATTCCGATGCTAATTCGACATCTAATACATATCTAAAGCTAAATAGAGCAGAGAAAAAAACCAGGAATATAGCAGTCAAAACAAACTCAGCCTTAAGAGCGAGTCGCACGCGTCGCCTTCTCTCAATTTCTTTCTTTTTCCTCGGTGGAATTAAATTAAGTTTTATCTCCATAGTTCAATTCGCGCATAGCCAGTCCGATAACGGTGGCGTAGCTTATAGAATCACTCCTGCTTATTATTGGCAAATTTTTCCCTAAATTCAAATTTATCCATGGATCTCCAAGCGATACCTCATAAGAAAGATTAGTGGCAAGATACGAAACCAAACCCTTAAGATTGGAACTTCCCCCTGAAATAATCACCTTTTCTATGGCGAATGCTGAGCCTGGCAATGTATGATAAAAATCGATAGTTTTTTCTATTTCTACAGATAAATTCTCTAAAAGTGGCTTTACCAAGGAAAGAATAGGATTTTTTTCCTCACCCTTAATTTGCTCTATACCCAGAGATATCTTGATTTTCTCCGCCTCATTTAGGTCAATGCCCATTTGGCTAGCGATTAAATCAGTCATGCCTCTCGAAGAAAATGGGATGCTTGAAGTAAAGCAAGGTATGCCTTCTTGAATAATAATAAAGCTGGTTTTTAAGGCTCCAATATCAACCATCAGATAAGCCTTGCCTTTCTCGGTACTTTTCGGGATAAGACTCCTAGTTGTGGCAATTGATTCCATCTCCAATCCGCAAACCAAAAGTCCGCAAGATTCCAACATTGACACTAAATCATCCACCACCTCCCTGGAAACAGCTACCGTCAAAACATTTTGCTTTCCGTCGACCTGCTCCAAAAACTGCCAATCGAAATACATTTTATCAATCTCCAGAGGAATCCCTGCTTCAATTTCCCATTTAACCGCTTCAAGAGATTCATCTTCTCTAACGCACGGAATTGTAATAGTTCTTAAAAAAACTTTTGATTCTGGGATAGAGCAAATGACGTTTTTAGTATTTATTCTTTTTGGTCCGGCACCCTTAATCGTTTGTCTGATCATCTCACTCAATTTTTCAGACTCAATTATCCGTCCATTTTCAACATACCCCGGATTAATCTCTTTTGAATTGAAGCTTCTGATTTTATCCAGACTCCCTTTTTTCTCCAATTGAAAAACTTTAATGGAAGATTCTCCAAATTCCATTCCAAAATATTTTTCTGCAAAATTTATTATTTTTCTATTCCAAAAATGCATAATTTCATTTTATCATACTATCCTATTAGCATGTTAATATATTTTTTGAAAATATTTTAAAGCTCTTGCCATTGGTCGATTGAATATTGAGTACCGGTTGGAAAATATGGTGGCGGAAAATATACTAAATTATTGTCAAAGTTTAAATTACGAATATCATATCCCCAGTCGTTAGAACCACTTGTCCAAGCAAAACCATAGCGCAAATTAGTTGCCATTGAACCATTCATAGTAATCGAGCTTTTATGATCAGAACTCCCATAATTTGCTCTTCCAACTCGTCCACCTTGAGCAAGGAAAGCACCGTCTAAAACTAAAATATTCTGACTATTTTTTATAACCTCTATATCATTTTGAGCAATCACACCGAGAATATCCTTGCCGTCAAGGTTAGTGTACAAAATATTATTATTGCCAACGAAAACATCCGCCTGTGTTCCTCCACTAAGGTTAGCGGCCACAATCGTAACTTTTTTATTAGCTATCGTTCCCTCCAACCAAAGATTATCTTCCACAAAAATAACTCCGCTATTAGGAATAGCATAAGTTTCTTTTTTGCAATAACACTTGGGACTACTTGTCTTATTAATACAAAAAGTATTCGGGCCACTTGAGGCAGAAGCAGATATAGTACAAACCGTCCCGGTGCCATCTGATTTTGTTGTCCCAGCATAACCGGTAATGGCGTTAGAGCTAGTATTGGCATAAGTTTTAACAGTATAAACATCATAATTTCCATCTGTCTTTAAGACTATCTGCCTGTCAGAATCTGAATTATCAAAATACTTCCCATGTGCCGGATTTTGTGATTGCGTTTTCATAAAGGAAAGATCGGAAAGCACTCCGTTAAAACTCACCTCCGGCACTGGGAATTGGCGTCCGGCTTCAAAGACATCCGTGCGAGCGGGTGGGATTCCAGGTGGCGCTTCGGCAGAGCGGTAGCTATCATTCGTTCCGCTAGCAGGTGGCGCATTGACGTGGGTATGCACACCGAATTCAGGTCCACTAGCATGATCTGGATCTTGGTACTGAGAAAGTAAACTAGAAACAATATTATGTGCCGTTCCATCAAACCTAATCCCCTTATTTGAATGTATCTTACCATAAACATCTGTCCCTTCACCAAAGCGTATAATATCATTAGCTAAAACTGCATATTCGCTCCAAGATGGACGGCGAAAGCGTACCTGCACTGTCCTTTTAGTATTGGGACTTTTTTTCGTCCAACCAACCGAGGTCACCGTAGCGATTGTAGAATCAGACGCCGGTTGCTGGACACTAATTTCATAATGCCCGATAGCTACCCCCACTGAATTAACGTAATCTTTTTCGTAAGCTGTCCCTCCCACCCCTAACGCTGTTCCACTTTGCCAAAAAGTATTTATCTGCTCAGCAGTCTTTCCGGCCAACTGATGCGCTAAATACCAGCGGTACCAATAGACACCCGCCTCAGCGACGTTCAATGCCTGTGCCTTTTCAGTTCTATTCACGCTAAACTTCAATTGAGAAACAATATACCCAAGCATAGATGTCAAAATAATCATACATATGGCCATAATGACTAGAGCATAGGCTAGGGCAGTACCTTTTTTATTTTTTATTTTTTTCATATTAATCCTTCTTGTTTATTGTGCCTGATTATAATCATTAAGATTGCGCATCTCCGCAAAAGACTGTATGTGCACATTATCCGGCGCATGATTAAGATCGATATTAACCTCTAGATAGACTTTCACCAACCTAACATCCGCCACTGGAGCCGGTGTAGTTATTGGATTACTAACCATATTAACCGGGTAATCTTTATTAAAATATTGGAATATCGGCTTGGTATTATCATTAATGACGTGAGCGGTCAATGTAACCACAGATTGATCTCCTGTTGGATATGTTTTAGGCAAAGTGGCTGTTGGCCTGGTTATGCCCATCATGACATTTTGCCCACTTTTGTAAAAATGTAATCTTTCTGTAATGGTGTCCTTATCATAATCACAAAAGATAACCAGATCATTATCATTTGCTGATTTAACAGCATAAGAACCGTCATCGCCTTGACGTGCGCGCCGAATATAGTCATCGATTCTATTTAACCCTTGAGAAGCCGCCATGGAATCGCGCCCCATCTCAAAAGTATAGGCATTATTTTGCCAAGTTCTGGCGAAGAGCATAGTGAAACCGGCAATACCCATAGTAAAAATACCAATGGTCATAATCATCTCTATAAACGTTAAGCCCGACATACTTTTAAATATCTTTTTTTTCATTAATTTGCAATCATCGAAACATTATCAATGCTTAAAATATTATCAATAATTGTTTCAGTCTTAGTATTATCGTTAAAACCATCCGCTTTCACCGTTAAATCATATGTGCCGGCTTGGAAAATAGCCGCTGAGATAGGAAAAAATGCCATCCCGTCAGCGCCAGTCGTCACCGTTTCGTCATAAGCCAATCCGACGTTTTTCAATTCTACCGTAGCACCATTCATCGCGGACGCATCGGCACTATTAGCTACCTTAATCAGAATTCCAATCTTATTTTTATCTGCTACTTTTAATTTTATATCAGCTGCCCCTTCAGATGCGAGAGGAAGGGGGGAAATAAAATTAGTACCTATCAATTCATATGTCGATTCACTGGGTGATGGGCCAAAAGTATATTGACCAGGACTAATGGAGCCAAAATCTTTTTCTCCGCTAGTATCTGTTTTTCCGTCAAAAACTAAATTATAGACCGGATCAAAAGGAGAAATAAATTCTGTACCCAGTTTTCTTCCCCCTTTAAGAGAAATCCCGACATCCGCTACCGGGTCTCCTAAATAATCTACTGTGGATATTTTTAAATTAGCCAATTTATTTTCCACAATATTGGTCGTATTTAAGTTTCCTCCGATAACTGTGGCATATGTGTCAATTGGGTTATAAGCGGTCGCCGGATATGGAGGGAAAGTCGTCACCGTTTCATATCCGCTTTTAGAGACTGTTATCTGATATTTTTGCAAAGATTCTTTAGCTCCAAGGAGCATCACATTCCCGGCGATATCAGTAGTGACAAACTCATCAATTCCGACCGCTGAGTCAACCACATGCACCGAGGCACCGATCACTGGAGCCCCGCCGGCTTGATCACTAAAAACATTAATCGACAAAATACCATCCCCGGCAGTAACTACTTCTAAACTAGGAGACATAAAATCTGAGCTAACCATAATGCTACCTTGGTCCGACCCGCCATTATTCCAAGAAACCGTTATCTCCAACTCCTTATAATCATGATAAGCCAGATCATTTGGTGATTCCCCTAATTTTCCGTCAAAGGGATCATCCACATATCTAGCGTGGGTATGCACCAGATAAGTCTTGCCATTTTCCGTCACATATTCATCTTGTTTGAGAGTGCCAGGACAATCTCCCAAGACAACTCCAACATCAGCATATTTTAAATTACGAGCAATCTCGATTTTCTCTCCGGCCAGAGCCACCGCCCCTAAACGGTTTTTGGCCGACACGATATAGCGCGTCCCAACCATGATGACATTATAAAAAGTGATAGTAATAAGTGAAAAGATAAAAAGCATCGTCAACGCTTCGATAAATGTAAATCCTTTTAGGTTTTTGTTTTTATTTTGGGGCATATTATTCCTATCTAATCCGTCTAGCTATTGTTTAATGAAATGTCTTTTTATTTAATCGAATCCATAATAGAATACATCGGTTGCAACATCGAAACCGCGAAAAATCCCACCGCACTTCCAATGAAAATCATTAGGACCGGTTCAATAATGGAGGACATATTTTTGGACAACTGATCCACCTCCCCTTCATAAAATTCCGCCAATTTTAAAAGCACCATTTCAGTTTTTCCAGTTTCTTCTCCTACCTGGAGCATCTGAACTGCCAAAACCGGGAAAATTTTGGGATAACCGGCAATAATTTCGCTCAGCGTCACTCCTTTTTGAACTTGAACCACGCTATCCTCAATAGCTTCCTTATAATAATAATTCGTCAGCGTCCGTGAAATAATCTTTAAGGCTTCAACTGACGGCACACCACTTTTCAAAAGAGAGCTGTAGATTCTGGCAAAACGAGAACAGTTTACTTTAATGATGATGTTTTTTATAATTGGAAGGTTTACATTGAAAAACCCTAAGGTCTTTTTCCCAGACTTAGTCACTATGAAAAATTTTAAAAAGACAACTAAAGAAAAGCCCAGGACTGCCACCAAAACTCCATGCATTCGCAAAGAATCGCTCAAAAAAATGATAAACCTGGTGGAAGCTGGTAATTCTACATTCATATCGGTGAAAATTCCTGTCAGCTTCGGCAAGATATAGGTCAGCATCAAAATAGCAATGGCAATCATCGCAAATACAATGACTGCCGGATAAGTCATTGCTCCTTTAACTTTACTTAAAAGGGCATGATCTTTTTCCAGTTGCATCGCCAAAATTTCCAGTACCTCCTCCAAATTTCCGCTGGTTTCCCCTACTCGAATCATATTGACAAAAAGTTCATCAAAAATACCTGGGTATTTAGTTAATCCATCAGCAAATGATCCCCCCGCCTGAATTTCTTCATATATTTCGTTTAATATCTCAGCGAATTTCTTTTTAGTGGTTTGCGCCGCGATGTTTTTGACTGCTCTAGAAAGAGGTAACCCAGAAGAAATCATCACGCTCAAGTTACGTGTGAACATTAATTTATCCGTCAATGAAATCTTAATAAAGCGGTCGAAGAATTTAACCTCTGCTCCGCTATTTTCATTCGACTTCAGCTCTTTGAAAGATGTCAAAATATATTCTTCCGCACGAAGCTGAGCCGCCAGATCGCGCTCATTTTTAACATCCACTTCACCGGACTTAACCTTACCAGAATAATCTTTGGCCGTATAAAATACTTTCATATATGTCTTTTTATTCTTTAGTCACTCTTAAAATTTCCTCTACTGAGGTTATCCCGGAAATCGCCTTTAAAAATCCATCCTCAATCATACTGAGCATTCCATCTTTCTTAGCCTCATCTTCAATTTCTTTCTCCTCCCCTTTTTGGGAAATAATTTTTTTAATATTTTCAGTAATTTCTAAAACTTCGAAAATACCACTTCGACCATGGTAACCCTCCTTGTTGCAATGTTCACACCCGACCGGTTTATAAAATTTTATATCTTGCCAAGAATCCCCTACTTTCAATCGGTTCTCCAAGAGTTTATTTTTCTTAAGAATTTCTAAGATTTTGTCCATATCATAATTTTCCTGTAAGACCTTGTATTCCTTTTCTTCTAACTTATATTCCTTTTTACAATCACCGCAAAGTTTACGAACTAATCGCTGAGCGATAATGACATTTGCCGTAGAAGCCACTAAAAATGGTTCAGCTCCCATATCGATAAGCCGCGGGACAGTACCTGCCGCACTATTAGTATGCAAAGTAGAAAGCACAAGATGCCCGGTCATAGCCGCCTGCATAGCCATCTGCATCGTTTCTTGGTCGCGAATCTCACCCACCATAATGATATCCGGATCTTGACGGAGGAGTGAGCGGAGACCAGCTGCAAAAGTCAATCCTACTTTTGGGTGAACCTGCGTCTGATTGATTCGACTCATCCGATATTCCACCGGATCTTCTACGGTACTAACATTCACTTCGGGAGTATTTAAAATATCCATCACAGTATAAAGAGTGGTGGTCTTCCCGGAGCCAGTTGGGCCCGTCACCAAAATCATCCCATTGGGGCGCTTAATTTCACGATGAACCACTTCTAATCCCTCACCACTCAAACCCATCCCTTCTAAAGTCAGTCCCTTAGAATTTTCATTTAAAAGACGCATTACTATTTTTTCTCCATCAAAAATTGGTAAGATACTCACCCGAAAAGAAATCTTCAACCCATCTTTTTCAATTTTAAAGCGTCCATCTTGCGGAATGCGATGCTCATCCAATTTTAAATTGGATAAAACTTTTATACGCGCCACAATTCCATCCCTCACCTGACGAGGCAATGTCATAGCTTCGTGCAAAATTCCATCGATGCGGTAACGTACCCGCACTTCTTTTTCATCCGGTTCAATATGAATATCACTGGCGCTCTGTAAAATAGCATGCTTTATGAGCGTATCTACTATTCGTATAATAGGCAATCCCTTGGCAATCTTTTCCAAATCATCAGCGTCCACATCTTTTTCTTGCGACACCTCCTCTGCATTTTTATCAATAATATCGCCAAATTCCGCTTTGAGACTTTTACTATAAAGCTTCAGGGCCGCTTCAATACTTTCATCTGTAGTAAAGCAAGGGATTATCTTGAGACCGGTTTTTTTACGAATAAAATCAATAATCTGAATATCTTCTGGATTAAGCATAGCTACTTTCAGATTCTGACCGTCTCTTTCAAAGGCCACTATCTGATATTTCTTAGCGATGGACTCTGGGACAATTTGTAAAAGTTCCATCGGAATGGTTTCTTTTGAGAGATCAACAAAGGGCATCCCTAAAATATATGAGTACAACTTTCTCAATTCAACGGAGTCAATTAATTTTTTTTCCAAAAGAATATCTCCAAGCTTTCGATCTTCCTTTTCTGCTTCAGCAAAAGCTTTTTTTAAATCCTCTGGACTGACTTTTTTGGAATCAGCAATAAATTCCTTTAATTGTTTGTTTTCTACGCGCATTTTTTAAATATAATAAATCACATTTTTAAAATTTCTTTCAATTTCTTAACCACATCTTCCAATCTAAAATCAGCCTTGACCAAGTATGCCATTGCTCCTTTCTCAAAAGCCCGTTGGATATCTTCCATACTTTCTAAGTTCGTGAGTAAGATAACTGGGATATTTTTTGTTTTTTCGTTAGATTTCACCGCCTCTAAAACCTTAAACCCATCCATTTTTGGCAAAATAACATCAAGGAGAATTGCGTCCGGCATCTCCGGTTGCACCATTTCCAATCCTGCTTGACCATCCATCGCGCTAACAACATCAAATGCTTCTCTGGATAAATATTCTGCCATTGTTTGCTGTAGGTCAATATCATCTTCTATGAGTAATATTTTTTTAGTCATATTTTTCAATTTAATAAAAGATTAGTCTCTCTAAATTAATTTTTCTGCTTTTTTGCAATAGGCAAGGAAAAACTAAATTTTGATCCAACATTTTCAATTGACTGAAACCATATTCGACCTCCTAACTGCTCCACGATATTTTTGGAAATATAAAGGCCCAGTCCGGTCCCTTCTGTCTGATATTTAGTCGCGTTATCACTGCGAAAAAACTTTTCGAAAACTCGGTCAATTTGTTCTTCCGGAATACCTACGCCGTTATCTTTTACTTCAAAAATGACTTCTTTATCCTTCTTAAAAAGTCGCACATCGATATGCCCTCCACTAGTAGTATATTTAAAGGCATTGCTAGTAATATTATCCAGTGCTAATTTTATTTTCTCTCCATCTCCCATCACCTCTGGTAGGTCTTTTTCAATATCCAAATTGAAGGAAATATGACGAGAATTATTGGCAGAAATGATCTCGTCCATCATTTCTCTAGTTACTTTAGAAAAATTAAAAGCTTGTTTTTTAAGGATTAAACGATTCTGATCAATTCTAGCTACATCCAAAAGATCATTAACCAGGCGTATCATTTTCATATTCAATTTGGCGATATTCTCAATTTTTTTAAATTGATCCTCGTTCAATCCTTCTTTGAATTTAGCCAGAAAAAGTTCTACTTCCCACTTGATAGCAGAAAGAGGAGTTCGTAATTGATGAGAAGCTACCGAGACAAATTCGCTTTTCATTCGATTAACAGAAGCTATTCTTTCAACAGACCGACTAATAGTAGTCCCAACCGTAAAAATAAAAGCTACTACTAGGCATTCGGAAACTACCAGCACTTGAGGGTTATCATAGTTTTTTGAGATGCAATAAGTGGCAGTCATGATAACGACCGCAATAAAGCCCATAATTATAAAAAGAAATCCGGGAGTTTGCCATACTTTTATTCCTAATTCATCTGCTTGTCTTTTTAAATTGAAGTCATTGATGATTTTCATACTAGAACTTTTATTTTAGACTTTTCTTTTTATTTTGTTATTTTTATTATACCATAAAATAACAAAAAAACAGAGCCACTTTAATAAAATGTCTCTTTGTCTATTTATCTCTAGCATCCCGCAGGAAAATAAGCACTAATTCACAATTCCCTTCAAACGTGCTTGAAAAGTTTTATCCACAAAAGGTGCCCTGGCACGATGAAAAAAAATCAGAGCCTGAGGATTTGCCACGATCACACTGCCCTGCTCCCAAGTTCTTGGATCTTTGGCGATTCGTTCTGTTTGCCACTTTTCCAAGCGACGCTCCAGCCTATCAAAAAGACGACCGTTAAAAATTTTTTCCGCGCTTTCTCTGAAAATTCTTGATAACCCCCCTTCGGGCAAAGCTTTTAGATTTGGAACAGTACCAGGATTGAAGTCCGCCCTGAATTTTTCCATCCAGTGATTTTGTTTTTGAAATTGATTAAAAACTTCCTGGCCAAAAAGAGCGACAATATGAGAATATTCCGAGGAAGAAAAAAGATCCTTTTGCCGACTCTCTAGGGATGCATCGGTTATGAAGCAATTTAGACATACGCGATCAGCAATTTTCTTGCCATATCGCCTTTTCCCCATAAGGTGTACTAGCGCTGTCACTAGAGTTCTCCCAAAAAAAATTCGTCCATTTTTAAAAACGATAAGAAAATCCAAATCACTTCCAGGCGCGGCATTTTTCATAGCTACCGTACCAGTGACTGCCACCATCCTAACATATGGCAGAAATCTCAGCCAAAAAATTACTCTTCGGATAATCTTAAATTTCTGCTCTGACAACTTGTTTTTTTCAATCCGCTGTCCAACTAAGTTTTTTCGACCAGACAAAAAATAGAATCCCTGATCCTGTTCTATTTTATCTTTTAAATTCTTACCCTCTAAACATTCAACTATCTCCCTCAGCCTAACCTTTTTTCTTTTTACTCCTTCCTGATTAGCGTCAGTGATAAGCAAATATTTCCAAATTTCAAAAGCCGTCATCGGATAATTCATGATGTCGTAATAGATTATAGTTGCTAATATGGCCTTAGTAAGATTATTCACTAATTTGAAATTTGAAATTTAGAATTAAAAATTCTAGAGATATTTCCCCGTCCAACTCCTCTTGCATTGTTTAAGCCCGGCGCTAGGCCCAGCATAAACAACTTCGCCGCCACCCTTACCACCTTCCGGGCCAAGATCAATTACCCAATCAGCGTATTCAATAACATCCGTGTTATGTTCCACCACAACCACTGAATTGCCCTTTTCCACCAAAGCGTCCAGAATTTTCAAAAGTTTTCTTACATCTTCAAAATGCAACCCAATGGTCGGTTCATCAAGAATATAAAAAGTTTTTCCGGTCGATTTACGTGCTAGTTCCGTCGCCAACTTAATCCGCTGAGCCTCTCCTCCGGACAAATCTGTCGCACTTTGCCCCAATTTCAAATAGCCCAACCCCACCTCTTCCAGGGTGCGTAATTTTTCTACGATAAGTGGACTTTTATGAAAAAATTTAAGAGCATAAGAAACATTCATATCCAGAACTTCGGCAATATCCACGCCTTGATATTCAATGTCTAGTGTTTTTTGATTATACCTTTTGCCCCCACAAGTTTCGCATTTAACATACATATCCGGTAAGAGGTACATTTCTATTTTCTTATTTCCATCACCCTGACAACTCTCGCAACGTCCACCCTTAATATTAAAACTAAATCGACTAGCGTCGTAGCCACGAGTCTTAGCTTCTTCCGTAGAGGCAAAAAGTTCCCTAATATGAGAAAATACCCCGGTATAAGTGGCCGCGTTCGAGCGAGGAGTTCTACCAATTGGAGACTGATCAACGCTGATTGTCTTATCAATAAATTCTAATCCGAGTATCTTGTCGTGCTTCCCCGGTTGAGTTTTAGCTCTAAAAAAATATTGTGATAAGGCGGTAGCCAAGATATCAGAAAGTAAGGTTGATTTTCCGGAACCGGAAACCCCGGTAAGACAGACGAATCTTCCTAGAGGAATTCTCACGTCGATGTTTTTTAAATTATGTTCGGAAGCACCTAAAATTTCAAGATGTCTTTTCGCTCCCGGTCGCGCTTTTTTCCTGGCGGAAATTTTTTCCTTACCAGAAAGAAAATTAGCAGTAGAAGTCTTGGATTTTTTCAACTTCTCAATATCGCCCTCAAAAATAACTTCTCCTCCTTCTGTTCCAGCTCCCGGTCCCATATCAATTATCCAATCAGCATTTTCGATAATGTCCCTATCATGCTCCACCACTACCAGCGAATTACCATTATCTCGCAAAAATTTCATGGTTTCAATCAATTTTTTCGTGTCCCGACTATGCAGTCCTACCGAAGGCTCATCCAGAACATAAATGATGCCGGAAAGTTCCGAACCAATTTGCGTGGCCAAACGGATTCTTTGTCCTTCTCCGCCGGACAAAGAATCGGCTCCGCGAAAAATCTCCAAGTATTCCAATCCGACATTTTTGAGCGCGGTGGCTTTTTGAGTCATCTCTTTGACTAAAGGGCGAACAGTTTCTTTTTTAGAAGGCGTCATCGGCCAATTCTCAAAATCTTGTAAAAAAACCAAAAAGGCATCCACATCCATCTTCACAATTTCTGAAATTGATTTTCCAACCACTAAAACTGCCGAATATTCTTTTTTAATTCGCTCTCCATTACAAGAGGCACAGACTTTTTCCAGCATATATTTTTCAATTTCTTTTCTGAAAGTCAAAGAAGTTGATTCGTCATATTTTTTCTTAATGATCGCCACTACTCCCGGGAAAGCCGATGAGGCATTCTCATTTTTATCTCCTCGCAAAATAAATTCAAGATTTTTCGGCGAGATTTTTTTGATCGGATCATTGATAGAAAAACCTTTCTTCGCCCCAATCTGCTCTAAAATATTCAAATAATTACCTTGTCCGTCAGTGCGCCCGCCGGATTTTGACAAAGGCAAAACCGCGCCTTCCGCCAAGGATAATTTTTTATTAGGAATGATAAGTTTTTCATCTACTTCCTTCAGAACCCCTAATCCGGAGCAATGTTCACAGGCACCTTCTGGACTGTTGAAAGAAAAATGTTTCGGACTGATTTCTGGAATTTTGAAAAAACAATTACTGCAAACAAAATCTTGGTTATAGATACGATCCTCGTCATTATCAATGCTCAGCGCCATAAAACCTTTACCTATCCGAAAAGCCGTTTCGATGGAGTCCTTAATCCTCTCTTCATCCGGATTTTTATGTTTAAAAATCACTCGGTCAATCACAATTTCCACACTCTCCGCTAAAATCCCAGCAGAACTTATCAGTGCGTCTTCAATCAGCATAATTTTACCGTTAATCCTGGCTCTGGCATACCCCAATTGGCTAATATTTTTCAAAATTTGCCCGGTGTCTTTACCATCCTCTCGAATGCGCGCCAAAATAGCCAAACGAGTGTTGTCCGGTAATTCCGAGATTTCCTGCATAATTTCCTGCGTGCTTTTTTGCACCATTGGCAGTCGGCAATGCGGACAGTACGGCGTGCCCACTTTGGCAAACATCACGCGCAGATAGTCATAAATTTCTGTGATGGTTCCAACAGTGGAACGCGGAGAACGACTGATGCTTTTTTGATCAATAGAAATGGTCGGACTCAGATTTTCAATTTTGTCCACGTCGGGTTTGCCGGAGATTTCCAAAAAATGCCTGGCATAACTAGACATGCTTTCCAGATACCTCCGGTTACCTTCCGCATGCACCACATCAAACGCCAAAGAAGACTTGCCACTCCCACTCATTCCCGTCACCACCACCAATTTATCCCGCGGAATTTCCACGTCGATATTTTTAAGATTGTTAACTCTCGCCCCCGTTATTTTAATCTTATCCCTTTTATTAGTGGTGGATTTTGAATTTGGCATTATTTTTTTGGAGAAGTATTATACTGATTAAGCATTTTACACGAAGTTTCCTAATTTGTAAAGGGATGGCTTTTGATAAATTTCTGGAGGAAAATTTGAATTTTGAAATTATCTTAGAGGACTCTATAGAGTCCTCTAATTAATGCCAAGGATTCTGGCAATTGATAGAAGTTGTGGTATAATAAAATTATAAAAAGTAAACCCTGAGGGTAAAAATAAAAAAAAGATGAATCAAAAAATTGAAACAAAATTAGGGGTGGTTATAATTCTCATTATTGCAGTTACAGTCGGGGCGTTTTTGTGGAGGTGGGAAGAAAAACAAGATTGGAAAACTGATGAAAAAGTTTCAGTCACCTTGCCGGACAAAACTAAAAATAAAATTGAACAAGAACAGCAGAGTCAGGATGGCAAAAAAAATAATGAAACGGATAATCAAAAAGTTGAGAATGTGGCAGAGGAAATTACTAGTGATAAAAATAAATGGAAAATTTTTCAAAGCAAGGAAAATAGCATTGAATTAAAATATCCTCCAGAACTATATCTATCTACCGTGAGGAATGATATCATTCTGAGTTTATCGAGATTAAGTCCCGAGGAATCAAAAAAAAATCCTGATGCAGGAGTAATGAGCCAATTAGTTGCTTATCTTAAGAATGAAAGTGTAGATAATATAATTAAAGGAGTCAAATTGAATAACCCAGGAGATTTTACACAAAAGCAAATAACAGTCAATGGTATTGGGGCAACACAGATAACATATCGCGGAGCATATGCAGGTGAGTTATGGGTAGAAACTTTGATAAAAAAAGATTCTAATAATACAATTATCATTGACTATCCTGGGGATAGTCAATCAAACAAAAATATCTTTGAAATGATAATATCAACATTTAAGATGATGTAAAGAAGTTTACTTATAAAATAAATACGGGAGCCCTCATTCGAGGAACTCCCGTTTTTTGAAACTAACTATTCATAGATAGCCGTTTCTGGGTCAATGAACTTTTCAGGGAAGGCAAGGTATCCACAACCATTCGCAACAGGCAATGCTCCTGCGTATGATTCGGGGTCGTGATATGGTGCCATACGAATTCCAAAGTGAAAATGCGTATTGTCTCCCAAATCAGCTATGGTGGCTATTTGTTGCCCTTTAGTGACGTGGTCATTTTCTTGGAGGTTTCCATATTTAATGATATGCCAATATGCAGTTGTAAATTGGTGGTCATCACTTTCAATTACAATAGCATCAGCCCATGTTGAGTGTTGGCCAATAAATATTTTCTTTACTATGCCAGCGTGAGCAGCATTAACCCTTTCTCCAATGCCTGCTTCAGAATTATAGGTTGCATATAAATCAACCCCCGCGTGCAATTTATATGTCCCAGCTGGGCATTGTCCGCATTGAGAGCAATTCCACGTATCACTCCAAAAAAAGTGTGATAATTTTCTATTCTCCAATGTCCCAGAAAGTGGAAACTCTAATGCTGGCTTAAACACCGCCTTCACCCCCATCGCTTGACTCATCGTGAATGTTTCCGGATTAGCAGTTGAACTGTTTCCACCCTCATTCCATTCCCAATAGGCAAAAGCATAACCTCCAACTGGAAAAGCTCCGAGTGTTACATCTGAGTTTTGAGCAAAACCCACTGAACAATAATTATACCCACACTCTCCGCACCTAAGACTGCTATTATCATTACAATCCTCATTCACCCCATCCGGCAAACTAGCCACTCCTCCGCCGGCTTCCGGTTCACGGGAGACAGATAATTGGCGAGGTAGAGTATTG
>JBBREE010000006.1:0-44070 GCA_038203255.1 Candidatus Moraniibacteriota bacterium
CCGAGGAAAGAGGAATGCGAATAATCTGTCCCTGCTCAGATGTAAGGATCAAATCAGCGTCAAGAGAATCGACGTTCACAATGTTTCCGCCAATTAATCTCCCGGTTTTCGAAGTGACTGAAGCAGTTTTAATGCCGGAACCTCCACGTTTTTGGATTTTATAAGAACCTAGAGCAGTTCTTTTCCCAAAGCCATTTTGAGAAATAACGAGAAGTTGATTACCTTTTTGATTTTTAAAGACCACGTCCATTCCAACCACCTTATCATCTTTCTTCAATTTGATACCGCGTACTCCAGCGGCTGATCTGCCCATTGAACGCACATCAGATTCTTTAAAATGGATCGCTTGACCGCTGGCAGTGGTGATAATCACTTCGTCGCTACCGGTTGTAGCATCAACCCAGCGAAGAGCGTCTCCAGCTTCTAATTTAATTGCAATCAGGCCGGAACGTCTGACATTTTCAAACTCATCCAGTGTAGTTTTTTTGACAGTACCCGTTTCAGTTGTCATAAAGAGATATTTATATTTATCATCCTTATTAAAAGCAATTATAGCGGTGATGGATTCTTCTTGGGAGAGAGAAAGGAAGTTCACAATCGATTGTCCCTTAGAAACCCTGGAAGACTCCGGAATTTCATAAGCTTTGGTCTGGAAAACTTTTCCAGTATTGGTAAAGAAGAGCAAATTGTCATGCGCCATCACGCCCAACATCTTCTCGATGGCATCACCTTCCTTGGTCGTAGCTCCAATCACACCTTTGCCTCCACGCTTTTGCACTTTATACACACTCGGGTTCATTCTTTTGATATAGCCTTCTTTGGAAATGGTAATGATAGCCTCGTCATTAGGCACAAGATCTTCTTGTTTAAATTCTCCGATACCTCCCTTAATGACTCTGGTCTTTCTTTCATCACCATATTTTTCCTTAACTTTAGACAACTCATCTTTTACTAAGGCTAAAATCTTCTTTTCTGACTTCAAAATGGCCTCCAGTTCGGCAATAAGCTTTAATTTTTCTTTAAGTTCGTCCTCAATCTTCTTTCTTTCTAGTCCAGCCAGAGTTTGAAGTCTCATTTCCAAAATAGCAGTGGCTTGGCGATCGGACAACTTGAATTTTTTCATCAAATTGACGTGGGCCTCTTCTTTGGTTGGAGATTTCTTAATCGTTTCAATGACCGCATCGATATTGTCTAGGGCAATAGAAAGTCCTTCCAAGATATGTGCTCGATCTTTTGCCTTATCCAAATCAAATTTAGTTCTTCTTGTCACCACTATCTTTCGGTGTACAATATATTCCTCTAGAATTGTTTTCAAATTTAAAACTTGTGGCTCCAAGCCACCAATAAGAGCCAGCATATTGACTCCAAAGTTTTTTTGTAAATCAGTCAGAGCATAAAGCTTATTCAAAACCTTTTCGGGATAAGCATCTTTTTTAATGTCCACTACAATTCTCACGCCGTCTTTATCTGACTCGTCTCGCAAATCACGGATACCCACAATTTTTCCGCTATGTACTAAATCGGCAATCTTTTCGATAAGAGTTGACTTGTTAGTAGCATAAGTCATCTCCGAAACAATAATTTGAAAGACTCCCGCTTTATTTTCAATGATTTCTGCCTTAGCGCGAGTTAAAATCTTACCACGCCCGGTTTTATAAGCTTCAATGATGTCTTTTTTGCTATAAATGATGCCTCCCGTTGGGAAATCAGGCCCCTTAATGAATTCACAGAGGTCTTCAATCGTAGCCGAAGGATTATCAATTAAATGATGCGTTCCTTCGATAATTTCGGTTATATTATGTGGAGGAATGTTGGTAGCCATACCCACGGCGATTCCCATTGAGCCATTTAAAAGAAGTTGGGGAAGACCAGCTGGGAGAACAGTTGGCTCTTTATGCGTACCGTCGAAATTTGGCACAAAATCAACTGTGTTTTTTTCGATATCAAAAAGCATTTCTTCCGCGATAGGGGAAAGTTTAGCTTCGGTGTAACGATAAGCCGCTGCGCCGTCACCATCCATCGAGCCAAAGTTTCCTTGGCCCTTAACTAGAGGGTAACGCAAGGAAAAGTCCTGCGCCATGCGCACCATTGAGTCATAAACTGCTACGTCGCCATGTGGATGATATTTTCCAAGCACTTCTCCAACCACTGTAGCTGATTTTCTAAATTTTGCATTGGCGCGGAGACCAGTGTTCCACATAGAGTAGAGAATACGTCGATGTACCGGCTTTAGGCCGTCCCGCACATCCGGAAGCGCACGAGAAACAATCACACTCATCGCATAATCCAAATAGGATTGTTGAATTTCGGTGGTAATTTCTTGCAATTTTATATTATGCCCTAATTCTTTCTTTTCCTCATTTTCTTTTTTAATAACTTCTTTTGCCATAACTATAATCCGGAAAAAAGCTTGCCACAGAGCAAGTCATTCCAGTCATTTATAAATTTTATTATTTAAAATTAATCTTTTTTTCAATTTCCGTTTACAGGATAACTAAAACCTTCATCAGTATTATCGCTATTGTCTGGCATAACAGAACTATTTGTCTGAGGTTGGTCATTTATAGCGCCCTTCATCTGTCCCAAAGCATCCTTAATTGATTTTTTCTGTTCATTAAAATCGACTGAAAAATTCGAGTCCGGAGATGGAAAATCCTGAGAAAATTCAAAAGATTGGCTTTTGAGAATGATTATCCAAAGCAGAATAATACCTAGCATACAAACAACCGTCATGCCCCAAACCCAACGCAGACGAATATGTTCCGGTTGACGTTTAATTTCTTCTATTTTTTCTAATATTTTCATGCGTATAAATATGTGAATAAGAAAATCTATTCCATTCCCATAAGAATCACTTCCATATTTTTTCCCTCCAAATCTTTTTTCTTGATATTTATTTTAGAAACTTTTTCTTTCGGGCAACTGCCTATTGCATCACAAAATTTCTTTTCATCATCAATTTCGGCTGTTAACCCTTTTACTTTAAAATGCATCGGAATCACAATTTTAGGTTCAATTTTCTTCACCATTTTGGCGGCCTTTTCTCCATCAATTGTGTATTTTCCGCCGACCGGAATCATTAAGACATCAATTCCACTGATGGTATCATATTGTTTTTCGGTTAAATCCGCGCCTAAATCTCCTAGATGACAAACGCGCAGTTCTTCTGATTCCAGGATATAAAGAGTATTTCGACCTTTTTCTGCCCCATTCTTATCATCATGATAGGAAGACAATCCAACGACATTTATCCCCTTAACACTATATTCACCTGGAATATCCAAGACATTCGGCTCTCCCTTGATGGCGGAAATATTGTTATGGTCAGGATGATTATGACTAACTAAAACCACATCCGCACTCCCTTGAGGCGGGCGAAGACCAATCGATTTATCAAAGGGATCGAAAAAAATCGTTACATCGTTTCCTCCTCGTCCAGTAGGTTTAGTAGTGACTTTAAAGCAGGAATGGCCATAATATTGAATAATCATAAGGTTTTTAGACTACAAGCTAGCTAGCTTATTAGCTGGTTAAGTTTATTTTTTTTATCAATTCATTTTCAAAAGATTCCTAGTCACAAACTAAGAACTATTCTAGCTTAGCATTGAAAAAGGGAACTGTCGAGGTCTCCTTGACAAAGCGCCTTTTTTCTTATACTTTAAAGTGAATGAAAAAAATCCCTTTTTATAAGGGTAGGCGGCTCATTAACAATTTATACGAGTTCTTATTTAACTTATTTTATAAACAATCAATATCTTTTCAAATGAAAGGGGAGCGCAAAATGAGAGAAATGATATTTCGAAGAATACTAGTCTGTCTTTTAGATTTTATCGTGTCTGCATTCTACAGTACGAGAAAACAGGCGAAAGAGCACTCCGACAAAGAGAGATTCTTGCTCTATAGCCAACATCTAGTGTGGATAGGAGAGCTTTTTAGTGAACCAACGATTGAGATTAAATCAAAGGAATTGTGGTCTCAAGCTCTTCTTCTTTATGGCTTAACTAAAGAAACAGGGAAAGATCTGCCCCACTACACCTCCAAGGGAGTAAAGGATTTATTAGAGGAAATGACTTTTAACTCTCTAGAGGAGGAGGTTGCTCAAATAAGCGAAATATGCAGTTCGGCGAAACTACTAAAGCTCTATATTCATGTAGCTTCTCTAAAAAGCAATCTTCCTAAAAACAACCAGGAATGGAACACTATCTGTGATATCGTCTATTATTTAGATAATTCCGTGTGTGTGGATTTTGGAGAATTGAATATTATCAAAATAGCTAGAATTTTCGCCATTAAGAAATAGCCAATCGAAAAAACCATCCAACCCCCACAATTTTATGAGAAACTTTTCATAAAATTCGTGTGGGTTGTTTTTTTATTTTCAAAAAATTGACAACATCCAGATAGATGTGTATAATCCCTCTATAAGGTTAATTTTTAAGAAAATTTAATAGGGAATGAGTTAATTCCTGTTTACCCCTTGATTCTAAGGGGCACATATCTTCTTAATACTATCCTTTTCGAGGGATTTTTTTATTTTCCCACAAGTTATCAACACTATTAAAGCATTTTTAATTATTTAGGCGATTTTTTAATGCTTATTCGCCACATATTCAGGGCTTTTCTTTTTTAGCCATTATATTGAGCTCGAAAGGATAATTCCTGAAAAACAACAAAATGATTGATATTTTAGACAACTTAGCCCGAGAAGTGGACAAAATTTCAGAAGAAGATGCTTCCGTTACAGAAAAACCAGTAGCCAAGGCAGAAAAAAAGGAAAAGATTGTTAAAAAATCCAGCAAAATCACCCCTGAACCGCAAAAAAGTTCTGTTATGGGCGATTTACTCGCGCAAAATTCCTTTCCTTTCCCGGAGGTTGGCACCACTGTAAACGGTGAAGTAATTGAAGTTTCTTCTAACGAAATTTACCTTGATTTAGCCCCTTTTGGCACAGGTGTGGTTTTGGGTAAAGAAATGAAAGATGGATTGGGCAATGGAAAATTGAAAATAGGAGACATCGTCCAGGCTACTATTATGGAGCTAGAAAATGAAGAAGGTTATATCGAGCTTTCCATCAGAGAAGCTTCTTATGAAAAGGCCTGGGATGACATAGAATCTAAAAGAGACACTCAAGACAAAGTTACTACTAAGGTTTTAAGCGCGAATAAGGGTGGACTTTTGGTGGAAATCAATGGAATTTCCGGATTTTTACCAGTTTCTCAACTTTCCGGTAAAAATTACCCACGCGTAGAGGATGGGGACAAGAATAAGATTTTAAATTTACTCAAAAAATTAGTCGGCCAAGAATTAGAAGTGAAAATTTTGGATGCTGATCGTGAAACAGAAAAATTAATTGCCAGCGAGAAAGCTGCCCAAAGCGAAAAAGACTTAGAGGTAATTTCATCTTTAAGCGTTGGGGACGTCGTAGCTGGAGAAATTTCCGGAGTAGTGGACTTTGGAGCTTTCGTGAAATTTGCCCTCAAAAAAGACGGCCTGGAAGAAGGAGCCAGAAGAATGGAAGGTTTGGTGCATATTTCCGAATTGGCTTGGCAGTTAATTGAAGATCCGCGTACCATTGTCAAGGTTGGCGACAAAGTGGAAGCTAAAATCATCGGCATTGACGGAGACAAAATTTCCCTTTCTATTAGAGCTTTACAAAAGGATCCTTGGAGTGCTATTGCGGAAAAATATACCGCCGGCGACATTGTGAGTGGAACTGTGAATAAAATCAATCATTTTGGCGCATTTGTTTATCTGGACAGCGACATTCATGGTTTAGCGCATATTAGTGAAATGTCAGAGAACTTCCCTGGACGCACACTGGATGAACTTTTGAAAGTAGGCGAGAAATATTCCTGGAGAATTCTTTCTATCGAACCCAAGGAACATCGTATGGGCCTAGTCCTTTCTGACAAAAAAGAATCTAAAAAACCAGCTGTCGCTAAAGCTAAGGCGGGCGAGGAAGAAAAAAAAACCATCGCTGAAGAAAAAGAGACCGAAGAAGTGGTCGCTACTGAAAAGAAAATGAAGAAAGAAAGAAAACCAGCCGTCGCCAAAGCTAAGGCCGAAAAGAAAGAGGTAAAGGCTAAGAAGAAACCCGCCGTTGCCAAGGCTAAAGCGGGCGAGGAAGCGAAGGAAAAGAAAGTGAAGAAAGTTGCTAAAAAATAATTTTTTCTAACCAAAATGATTATTTCTTTTACTGGCGAAGAAGGCTCTGGGAAGAGCACTGTCGCCACATTAGTTTCTGCAAAATTAGTTTATAAGCGCTATTATATGGGGCAGATTTTCCGTGATATGGCTAAGGAGAAGAATCTAGATCTGCCAGAATTTCGCAAACTCTGTGATAATGACCCGAGTTTCGATAAAAAATTAGATGACTTTATAATTGAGTTAGCGGAAAAAGAAGACAACTTCGTGATTGAAAGCCGCACTGCCTGGCATTTTATTCCAAAATCTCTAAAGGTTTTTCTAAAAGTAGACCCAACTGTTGCTGCAAAAAGAATTTTTAAGGCATTATCCGAGGAGCATAATCGCGAGAATGAGGATTCAATGCTCAATTCTGAAGAAAATATTCAAAAAAGCATACTCAAAAGACGAAAAGAGGACAGAAAGCGATATTTCGACATGTATGGGATAGACCAGAACGATGAAAAAAATTATGATTTCGTTCTAGATACCACCAACCTTTCTAGAGAAGAAGTATTTGCAAAAGTAATGGAATTTATCAATAAAAATATTCTTTAATTTTTTGCGGGAATGACACATTCTTATGTCGCTAGTTAAAAAAGTTCAAAACATCATTTTTCAGCAGGAACTTTTTGGACGCGGGGATAGAATCATCCTGGCGGTTTCCGGTGGGCCGGATAGCGTCGCTATGTTGGATATTTTCGCACATCTTAAGGGAAAATATTCCTTAGAGCTGCTTATTGCTCATGTTAACTATGATTTGCGCGGAGAAGATTCCGCGGGCGATGAGGAACTCGTGAGAAAATTAGCGGAAAAATATGGAATGATTTGTAAGGTTTATAAAGTTCGTAAGGTGAAAAGTTCTTCTGAAAATAATTTACGCGATATTCGCTACGCTTTTTTTGAGAAACTGCGAAAAGAAAATGGTTTTAACCTTATTGCCGTAGCCCATAATGCTGATGATCAGGCAGAAACATATCTGATGCGCATTATTCGAGGAGCAGGCTTACAAGGCCTAGCGTCCATGCAATTCAAAAACGGGCATATCATCCGACCACTTCTGGGCGTCTCGCGAAAAGAAATCTTAAGCTATCTTAAAGAAAATAAACTTGAATTTCACATAGACAAGACTAATTTAGAAAATGATTTCTTGAGAAACAAAATCAGGAATAAATTAATCCCTTATTTAGAAAAGAATTTTAATCCCAGCATCAAAAAAACTCTTTTTAATACTACACTTTCCATCGCGTCAGACTATGATTTTATTTTAAAATCAACTGAGCGAGTTTTAGCAAAAATGCAACCACTCAGCATTGCAAAAATATTAAAAATGCATCCAGCCCTGCAAAAACAACTCCTAAGGAGAGTTATATTTGATATCAAACATGGCCTAAAAGACCTAGAATCTTCTCATTTAGAGGAAATTTTAAAAATAATAAAAAGCACTAAAAGCAAGAATCAGATTGTAACAGTAGTAGGATTGAAAATAAAGCGAAGAGGTGATAAACTGGAAATATCACTTAACAAATAAATTTTAACCCAAAACATTGACCATTATGCAAAAACTACTCAAAAACATTGGGATTGTATTCTTACTTTTCCTCTTAATCTCAGGAATATTCATCCTTTATAGCACTCCTCCAAAACCACCAGTGGCCGTTTCTCTTTCTGATTTAGCTAATCAAGTAAATGAAGGTAAGGTAAAAAATATCCAAGTTGACACAGAAAATCTACAAATCACATTGGGAGATGGCACTTTAGAAAAAACCACTAAAGAAGCCAGCTCCGGCATTGTGGAAACCCTGAAAAATTATGGGGTGGACAGCGCCAAAATTCAAGCCGTCAATATTGATATTAAGGGCACTTCTTCTGCTAATTTTTGGTTGGGAAATATCCTACCCTTACTTTTACCAATTATCTTAATTGGGGCTTTCATTTGGTTTATGTTGCGTCAAGCTCAGAGAGGTAACAATCAAGCCATGTCCTTTGGAATGTCTCGGGCCCGCATGATTGATCCAAAAAACAAAAATCAGAAAGTGACCTTTAAAGACGTAGCCGGATCAAAGGAAGCTAAGGAAGAACTTTACGAAATTGTGGAGTTTCTCAAAAGTCCTAAAAAATTCCTAGCTCTGGGAGCTAAAATTCCAAAAGGCGTGCTTTTATTAGGTTCTCCTGGTACTGGAAAGACATTAATCTCTAAAGCTGTTGCCGGAGAAGCCAATGTACCATTTTTTAATATTAGTGGTTCAGAATTCGTGGAGATGTTTGTGGGAGTGGGAGCTTCTCGGGTACGCGATCTCTTCAAACAAGCCAAGAAAAATGCCCCCGCCATTATTTTCATTGATGAAATTGATGCGGTTGGACGTCATCGTGGCGCAGGTCTTGGTGGAGGGCACGATGAAAGAGAACAAACATTAAACCAAATTCTAGTAGAAATGGATGGTTTTGATACTAATACTAATGTGATTATTATTGCCGCCACCAACCGTCCGGATGTTTTAGACCCGGCTTTGCTTCGACCGGGCCGATTTGATCGAAGAGTGACTATGGATTTACCCGATATTGAAGAACGAGAAGAAATCCTAAAGCTCCATTCTAAAAATAAACCTCTTTCCGCTTCAGCTAATTTGAGAGTTATCGCTCAAAGAACCCCGGGATTTTCCGGCGCTGATCTTTCCAATGTCCTTAATGAAGGAGCAATTCTTACTGCTCGTCGTAACAAAAAAGAAGTTGGGCCAGAGGAGCTGACCGAAGCTATTGAAAAAGTTATCTTGGGACCGGAAAGAAAAAGCCGTCGCATTGATGAAAATGAAAAAAAAGTCATCGCTTATCATGAAGCCGGCCATGCGTTGGCCACTTCCAGCTTAAAAAATTCTGATCCAGTCCAAAAAGTTTCTATCATTTCTAGAGGGCGCGCCGGAGGATACACCCTGAGCGCGCCGGAAAGGGATAAGACTTTACATTCTAAAAATTATTTTATCGACGAGCTGGCGGTTCTTCTTGGAGGATATGTCAGCGAATCCTTAACTTTTGGAGTGGTGACCACCGGTGCTTCCAATGATTTGGACCGCGCCACGGCGATGGCACGCGATATGGTGACACGTTATGGGATGAGCGAACTTGGACCGCGCACTTTTGGGCATAAAGACGAAATGGTTTTTCTTGGAAAGGATCTTCATGAAGACAAAAACTATTCAGAAAAAACAGCCGAGGCTATTGATGCGCAAGTTTCTCGCTTCATTGATGATGCTTATAAAACTACGGAGAATATTCTCAAGGAAAGAAAAGATGTTTTGGACAAAATCGCTTCGATTCTTCTGGAAAAAGAAACTCTTGAACAAGCAGAATATAACAAAATAGTCGGAATAGAAAAAAGAGTCACCCAAGAATAAAAAATAATAATCCACTAAATATAAACTATGCAAGAAGATTCGAAAAAAATTCCTTATTTCAGGATACTCAAAGAAGCTTTTTCTTTAACCTGGAAAAATCGCTATTTATGGTGGTTTGGTTTTCTTGTGCTTCTTTCTAATTTGGGTGGCTTGGATTATTTAAGAAGCGACAATAAAAATTCCTCTGAATCTCTGGCTGTCGTAAAAAGCCTCCCGCTCTCTCCCTGGCTCATTGGAGGGATAGTAATTCTTGCTATATTTCTTATTGTTATCCTTATTTTAGGCATTATTTCTCGCGGAGCCCTAATTGCTTCCCTTGAAAAAGAGAGACGAGGCATCCGTTGTGATTTCAAGCAAAGCTTTAAAGATGGTAAAAAAACTTTCTGGAAAATATTTTTAATTTCTTTTTTTTCTAATATTTTCCTTCTTGTTGCCGGCCTTATTCTTTTTCCACCCGTCGTTTTCCTTTTTGTGAACCACAACTATTTGATAAGTTTTTTTATGGGCGCCATTGCTGCCATAATATTCATTCCTCTCCTAGTTATGGTGGCTTATTTAAAAATATTTGGCTATCTTTTTACTATCCTTGGTAAACTAAAAACCTGGTCCTCCTTGGAAAATGCCTATAATCTCTTCCGAAAAAATATTAAACCCAGCATCCTCATGGCATTGTTTTTCCTCCCAATTGGAATTGCTATCCTAATTATGCTTTCTTTACTAATCATACCAATTGGTATAATCCTCTTACCAATTGGTCTTATTGTGTTCCTTTTGGCTGGAAAAATAGGTGCTGTATTAATAGCTGGTTTTGGTCTACTCATCTTAATGCTTATTCTTTTCATATTAAGAAGTGTTTTCGAAGTTTTTGCTCAAGCAATTTGGATTTTATTTTTCCGTGAAATTGCTGTTTCTGAAGAGAAGGAAGTTGTGATGGAGGTTGTCATAGAGAAAGTACCTCTTTCTACCGAAACTATGCCCATCACCGAATACAAACAAAATCAGAATTAAATAGGCCTATTACTTTCCGACGAAAAACAAAAAAACTATTCTGCAAAAGAATAGTTTTTTGTTTGTGGGACCAGCTGGGATCGAACCAGCGACCAAGCGATTATGAGTCGCGCGCTCTACCACTGAGCTATGGTCCCGACTGGAAAAATCAAAACTTTCGGTGGGTCTGTGCAGACTCGAACTGCAGACCTCTTCGATGTCAACGAAGCGCTCTAACCAACTGAGCTACAGACCCGAAACACATAATTTATACTATGACAAAACGACTCATTAGTCAATCTTTGGATGATTTTCTTCTCTTGGCATGGAAAGCTTGGTGGATTTCCTTAAGATGAGGATTGGTGATGTGAGTGTATATTTGGGTGGTGGTGATGGATGAATGCCCGAGCATTTCCTGTACACTCCTAATGTCCGCCCCGTTCATCAAAAGATCAGTGGCAAAGGAATGACGCAAAGTATGCGGGTGGACGTTTTTCACAATACCCGCTTTCAAAGCATAATATTTCACAATTCTTTGGACTGAGCGGGGAGTGAGGCGCAAATCATTTTTGTCTTTTGTAGAGACGAGGCATGTCTCGTCTCTACGAGATGATTTAAATTTATTTAAGGCTTTCGCGTCTCTGACAAAAAGCGCCGGATCAATATCAGTGCGAACTTCCAGATATTTTTTCAAGGCCGAAGCAGCTGTCTCAGAAATGAAAACTACCCGAATCTTATTCCCTTTTCCGCGCACACTGAGTTCTCCGCTTTTAAAATTTAGTCTTTCCCGATTAATACTAGTAAGCTCCGAAACTCGCAAACCAGCCGAAAAAAGCAACTCCAAAATCGCCCTGTCTCGAAGAGCTTTAAAATTAACGCCTGATGCCGACTCTAGAATCCGCTCTACCTCATCGTTTTCCAAAAATTCCACCTCACGTTCCGGCGCCTTGCCAATTTCAATTTTCTCCGCTTGCAAAGTCACAACGTCTTTTTTTGACAAATATTTCAAAAAGCTCCGTACCACTATTATATAGTAATTTTGAGTAACTTTTTTAAGGCTTTGCCCTTTTTCATCCTGAAAACGATTCAGGTGAAGTCTGAAATTACGCATCAGTTCAGCGTCAATTTCTTTAGCTTCTCCAATTTTGGCCCACTCCAAGAACTTTTCCAAATGACGCGCATAACTCTCGATAGTACGCGGAGATCGATTTTTCTCGATTTCCAGATATTCCAAAAATTGATTTTTCAGCTCCCTGATTTCCATAGAATATTGTTTTATTATGCGACGTATTTAAATATATTGTACACCCAAAGTATTCTTATGGAAACATTATCCGCCGATTATTTTATATAAGCTTTTTTCCTCAAGCTAATCAAAAATCGTTTGACAACCAAACGCCATTCCTATATAATACTCTTACGTTAAAAATTAGGGTTTTGGGTGGTAAATTAGCTTGTACAAAGACTTTCATGAGAAGGCTTCTCCCACTAAAACCAAAAGAAAGGTTTTTCTATTAGTAACCTAATAGGCGTGGTCACAAAAAAATGTTTCAACCCTAAAAAGCTTCGAGCTTTAGGGAATTTGATTCATAATAAGCAAAGAGGCATTGTAGCCTTTATCAAAGAGCGCAGGACCATTAAGGTTCTGCACTTATTTAGAAACTATTCCGCTTTCATTGTGGTAGTCTCTATCGCTATTTTGGTATCCACTACGAACTTAGCCGCAGGACGAGAATCCAGTGGTTTTTTATTTGGCTATTTTGGAACCGAACAAAATTATGACAACCCAATTAAGGATATGTTTTTTGCTCAATCTTCCACAGAAAAAAATATCGCGCTTGTGCCGTTAGCTGAAGCGAAAACTTCTCCTGACCCGATGCAAGCTGTGAAAAACACCGATGACACTCCGCTTTTAATCCAAGGACAATCCTTAGTCGCCGGAACAAGTCCAGTCAAGAAGGATCCAGAAGAAGACGGTGGTGTGGTTATTTATGAAGTCAAAGATGGTGACACCATAAGTAATATAGCTTCTAAAAATCATATCAGTATCAACACAATTCTTTGGTCTAATGAACTCGACAACGTTGACTCCATTAAACCTGGTGATAAAATATTCATCTTGCCGGTTTCTGGCCTTAATTACACCGTCAAGGCTGGGGATAGCTTAGATAGTATCGCTAATAAATATAAAGCCGATAGAAGCAAAATCATCGCTTTTAATGATTTACACGCTGATGGGGAAGTAACAGTAGGTCAAGAACTTATTATACCAGATGGAGAAAAAGAAGTGGTTGTACCAAAAACCAATCCATTAGGCATTGCTCCGCGCCAATATGAATCATTTGATTCTACCGGAGGCACTGAATTAAGTGGCAAAGCTGGCACTGGACATAGTTTCCCTTATGGTTATTGTACTTGGTATGTGGCTCAGAAAAGATATGTGCCTTGGGGTGGAAACGCCGGTACCTGGCTCTACCATGCTAAATCAGCCGGATATGCCACGGGCAGAACACCGCGCGCCGGAGCTATTATGGTAACCTCCGAATCATGGTGGGGGCACGTAGCTATCGTGGAAAAGGTTTCCGGATCAACTATGACCGTGTCTGAAATGAACTACCGCGCTTGGGGCAAGAAAGACTACCGTACGGTGGACATTCATGACCGCGTTATTAAGGGGTATATATATTAGATATTAGTCGATAAAAAAAGTCTGGAATTTCTCCAGGCTTTTTTATTTCTTATATCAATGATTGGTTTTCAATCTCTTGTTCACGCAATCTTTTTTAATGGAGCAATTGTTACATCTAATTTTTTTAATCCTGCTGTTTTAAAGGCAACTGTCGCGATATTCCCTTGGGTGGCCACAATCAATCCTTCGCCAAAAAGCGTGTGTGATACTCGATCGCCATCCCTGAAGTTAGCAGTTGAAATTTCTGAGGCTGTTCTTTTAGGAGTCACAAAAGGCGATTCATATTGCATCTTCTTTATATCTTTATTTTCCAAAAGTTCTTCTGGAATGTCATCTAAAAAACGTGAAGGCGCATTGATTTGGGTGGAACCGAAGATATTGCGCTCGGCGGTGAAAAGCAAATAGACTTTTTCTTTCGCGCGCGTAATGCCAACATACATCAATCGACGCTCTTCTTCCATCTCACTAGAGTCCAGCATACTTCGAGAATGTGGCATAATGCCTTCTTCGAGTCCGGCGATGAAAACCACCTTAAATTCCAAACCCTTGGCCGAGTGGAGCGTCATCATATGCACGGCGTCTTTTTTGAGATCAATATTATCCGTGTCGGAAATTAGCGCTACTTCTTCCAAAAAAAATCTCAGTCCTTCCCCGTCTCGCATCGACAAGCGATCGTCTTCGCGAGTAGAGGCAGGTTTTTCATCAAGTTCTTCATATTTTTTAGCCACCGTCAAAAGTTCTCGGACGTTTTCATGTCGCATTTCGCCTTCTTCGGTGCCATCTAGAAGAGACTTCTCATAGCCTGATTCGATAAAAACTTTTTGAATTAGATCTGTTAATTTTAATTTCTCTTTTATTCCCTCCATTCTTTTAATAAATTCTGAAAATTTCACAATCACATCCAGCTTGGAATTTTGCACTTTGACTTTTTCATTAGTTTCGGACTTAGCATTTTCGCCTCTCAATTTAAGACCGAATTCAACCGGGTCAAGTCCATTTTCTTTGGCCAATGCCAACCAGCCGGACAAAGTTACCTTGCCGATGCCTCTTTTCGGTTCATTAATCACGCGCTCCAGCGCTGCTTCGTCTTTAAAATTTTGAATAAGTCTCAGATAGCTAATGATGTCTTTAATTTCCTTTCTTTGATAGAACTTCACTCCACCAATAATGCGGTACGGCAACCCGACCGAAAGCATCGCCTCCTCAATGATGCGGGACTGTGCATTGGTTCTATAGAGTACAACAAAATCAGAAAAATCAATTTCTTTTTCTCTTTTAGTTTTTTCGATTTGGGCGGTGATAAAATCCGCCTCGCGTCTTTCATTGGCCGCTTCAAAAGAAGTGATGGAATGCCCACCTTTATTTTCGGTCCAAATTTTTTTGTCTTTCCGGTTAGTGTTTTTGGAAATAACCGAATAGGCTGCGTCTAAAATAGTTTGCGTGGAACGATAATTTTGTTCCAATTTAATCACGCGTGCCGCCGGATAGTCCTTTTCAAAGTCTAAAATATTTTGAATATTGGCTCCGCGCCAAGAATAAATGCCTTGCCAGTCATCGCCCACCACGCAAAGATTTTGATATTTTTGACTGAGCATCTTAATGATTGTGTATTGTGCTTGATTAGTGTCTTGATATTCATCCACCATAATATAGTGAAAAAGGTTTTGATAACCAGCTAATACTTCCGGGAAAGTCTCAAAAAGTTTCACCACCAGCATCAAAATGTCATCAAAATCCACCGCGTCTTGTTCTTTTAGTCTTTTTTGATAGCGCATATAAATTTTAGCCACCATTTCTTCCCAATAACCGCTAATCCCACTTTGAAAATTCTCCACCGAAAGCATTTTGTTTTTCGCATTGGAAATCGCGCCCAAAAGAGCACGCGGTTTGAACTGGTCAGGATTGATTTCTAGTTCTTTCATAATCTTTTTAACCAACGCCAGTTGATCTTGGTCATCCAAAATAGTAAACGTCGCTTTATATCCAAGCTTTTCAATGTCACGACGCAAGATTTTGACACAAATAGAATGAAAAGTGCCCACCACCGGCAAAGCGCGATTTTGATAGAAGCTGTTTGAAACTTTCACCTTTAAAAGTTCGGCGATGCGCTCTTTCATTTCTTGCGCGGCCTTATTGGTAAAGGTCACCGCCAAAATTGCCCCGGGCGCAACGCCCTTTTCTTGAATCAAATAAGCCACGCGGTGAGTGAGCGCCCTGGTTTTTCCCGAGCCCGCCCCGGCAATAACCAAAACCGGCCCTTCTGTGGTGGTGACAGCCTCTCTTTGTGGGATATTAAGTTTTAATAGAATTTCTTGCATAAAAAATAAATTTATTGTATTTGTTTATAATAATCATTGTAGGCTATTACAATGATACTGTCGACCGCTAAAAACAACCAGCTCTGGACAAAAATTCATTTCTGTTATATTATCCATTTATAATAACTTTAACTAGCCAACACTGGTTTTACCTGACGGGGGACCCCGCAACGAGTGTTTGGCCGAAAAACGTATGGCCTTAAACGCCAAGCAAAAAGAGAAAGTAACTAAAGAAGTGGTTCGCCACGAGAAAGACACCGGGAGTCCGGAATATCAAATCGCGCTCTTTACCGAACGCATCAAAAAACTGACCGCTCACCTCAAAAAGAACGCTAAAGATTTCCATTCCAGACGCGGTCTTCTTAAGATGGTTTCCAAAAGAAAAAAACTGATGGGATACCTAAAAAAGACTAATGAAAAAGCTTTTAAGGCGGTTATTAAGAAATTGGGCCTGAAAGGCTAAATATTTTTCTTTTAAATTATGAGTATTTATAAAGAGCAAAGAGTGGGAGTGTTGGTTGATATCCAAAATTTATATTATTCAGCCAAGGTTCTCTATAGCAAAAAAGTCAATTTCGGAAATGTTCTAAAAGACGCCGTCGGAGACCGAAAGCTCATTAGAGCGCTTGCTTATGGAATAAAAACCCTGGAAGGCCAGGAAGAAAAATTCTTCGAAGCATTGGAGAAGGTGGGTTATGAAGTCAAAACCAAAGATCTGCAGATTTTTCCGGGAGGAGCTAAAAAGGGCGACTGGGACGTGGGCATTGCCGTGGACGCCATTAAGATGTCTAAAAGTCTGGATGCCATAGTTATTGTCAGTGGGGACGGAGACTATATCCCACTGGTCAAATATATTCAATCCACCACCGGTTGTCGCGTCGAAGGAGTCGCTTTCGGAGAATCAACCAGTGGAAAATTGATCGAAGAATTGGATAACTTCACTAATTTAAGCGAAAACAAGAAAAAATTCCTCATATAGAAAAATAACCTCTTTTTAGCAAGCCCCCTTTCTGGGGCTTGCTTTTTTTCTTAAAGTATGCTATAATGGTAGCATAGACAGATAAAGACTAGTATTTTAGCTCTTTGTCAATAAAATGTGCAAAATCTCGCTATTTGAGGTTTTGTTTTTGTTTAAAAAAGAGGAGAATGGAAATGACGAAAAAAGAAGCCATCCAAATCCTTATGCTTTGTCCGATTTATTTTCGGTATAAGCTAAAAGACCGCCTAGTCTTAGTGAAAGAATACATACATAATTTTTACGAGGACAACGGCAAAGAACAACCCTTTTAAAGTTTATGGAGAATTTATGCACATTTTATTAATCTGCCCCAGGCAGTGCCGTTGACTGATTGAAATGAATCTTATTCATTTCACATTAGTCAGCGGCTTTTTTTTATTTTTAAAGAAAAAAATTGACAAAAGAGCTGAAATCAGCTAGAATTTAGCCATTAAAGAAAGTTAATTTATAAATAAATAAAGCCTTACTAGGCGACGTTAAGGTAAACTCAAAGAAAAAAGCTTGATTTAAATATCCAACTCTTCTCTTTGACTTTACTTATTTGCGACGCTTCCTGGGGCAATCACAAAAAATGGAACAAAAGAAATGGTCTCTCCAAATCGGAGGACGTATCTTAGAAGTGGAAACCGGACTTTTGGCCGGCCAAGCCAATGGAGCGGTAACAGTTCGTTATGGCGATACAATCGTTCTCGCCACTGCTGTTATGAGCAAAGGCGCTTCTCGCGTCAGCGGATATTTCCCCTTAATGGTGGATTTTGAAGAAAGATATTACGCTGCCGGAAAAATTAAGGGCTCTCGTTTTATCAAACGTGAAGGCCGACCTTCAGACGACGCTGTGCTTTCCGGACGCGCCGTGGACAGAACAATCCGCCCGCTTTTTGACCACCGCATGAGAAACGATGTACAAGTTATCTTAACTGTTTTGTCTTATGACGGAGAAAACGACCCGGATGTTATCGCGATGATTGCCGCTTCCACCGCTCTTTCAATTTCTGATATTCCTTGGAACGGCCCAATCGCTTCTGTCCGCGTCGGAAGATTAAAGGGAGATCTTATCCTTAACCCGGTCAATGGAGAATTAGTTGAGGGAGATTTAGATTTGGTGCTTTCCGGAACGATAGATAAGATTAATATGATAGAATGTGGCTCCAAAGAAGTTTCCGAAGATGATATGGTTAAGGCCTTCACTTTCGGACAAGAGGCAATTAGAAAAATTGCCAGCTTCATCAGTGATATTCAAAAAGAAATCGGCAAAGAAAAATCCACCCCGACTTTGGTCAAGGGATCAGAAGAGTTTGAAAGTAAGGTAAAGGAAATTCTTTTGGCTGAAGGACTAGCTGAAGCCCTTTATGACAAGGACAAAAAAGTTATCGAAGAAAAAACCAAAGCCATATCTGAAAAAGTGAATGAATATATAGTTGCAACTTTTCCAGAAGAAGCCACTAAACTAAAGGAAATAGCCGAAATCGTGACTGAAGAAGTTTCTGATGAAATTGTGCACACTAATGTCTTGGAAAAAGAACAGCGCCCGGATGGCCGAAAACTAAATGAAATTCGTCACATTGATTGCCAAGTGGGAATTTTGCCCCGAACTCATGGCACTGGCCTTTTCACTCGCGGAGAAACACAAGCCTTAACTGTTACCACGCTTGGTTCTCCCGGAGATGAACAAATCATCGACACCATGGAAGTTGACACTAAGAAAAGATATATCCATCTTTACAATTTCCCGCCGTTTTCAGTGGGTGAAGTGCGCCCGATGCGTGGACCAGGAAGACGAGAAGTAGGACACGGCGCTTTGGCAGAAAAAGCTCTTATCCCGGTCTTACCTGCTAAGGAGGATTTTCCTTACACCATTCTTCTGGTAAGCGAAGTCTTATCTTCCAATGGCTCTTCTTCTATGGCTTCTACTTGTGGTTCCACTCTTTCTCTGATGGACGCCGGTGTGCCTATTAAGCGTCCAGTTTCCGGAATTGCGATGGGAATCATTGTTGGCAAGGATAAAAACTTTAAAGTACTCACTGATATTCAAGGATTGGAAGATCATTATGGCGATATGGACTTTAAGGTCGCTGGAACAGATCAGGGCATTACCGCCCTTCAGATGGATGTGAAGGTTGACGGCGTAACATTGGAAATGCTTCAAGCAGTATTAAAGCAATCTCATGCTAATCGCTTGGAAATTTTAGGCCATATTACTGCGACTTTACCAACGCACCGCGCTGAAATGAGTCAATATGCTCCAAGGATTATTGTGATGCATATTAATCCGGAAAAAATCAGAAATGTCATTGGTGCTGGAGGAAAGATTATCAATGAAATCATCGATGAAACCGGCGTACAAATCGACATCGAAGACGATGGTTCCATCTTTATTACTTCTGTGGATAAACAATCCGCCCAAAAAGCGCAAGAATGGATTGAGAACCTGACTCATGAAGTCAAGGCCGGAGAAATCTTTAATGCTCGCGTCACTAAAATCATGACTTTTGGAGCTTTCGCGGAAATTCTCCCGGGACAAGAAGGACTGATTCATGTTTCCGAAATTGCTGAGCGCAGAATTGAAAAAGTGGAAGACGTCTTAAAGGTTGGCGACATTGTAGCTGTCAAAGTGAAAGAAATTGATTCTCAAGGGAGAATAAATCTTTCCGCCAAAGCTGCCGCCAAAAAAGACTAGTATTCTCCTTATAGCCAAAATTCAAATTTCGTTGTAGAATAGAAGTGTCGAAAGACACTTCTATTTTATTTAAAAAATTACACATCCTCACTATATTTTTAACTCTAGTTAAAAAATTAAGAGAGGACAAAAATAAAAAAATGTTTGGAAAAAAAAATGATACTAAAAAAATTCAAGAAAAACCCAATCCTTTTTCTACCCCAAATACTAAGGCTGATGAAATTGCTTTTGATATAGAAACTTTTCCTTTGCACACTATGAAAAAAGACCTGGAGGGAGTTGTTCCGAATGAAGAAAAGAGTTATGCGAAAGTACAAGATACCCAAATAAAAGTCAAGCCCAATCCTTTTTCTGCTACCCCTCCAAACAGAGCCGCCCTTGACAAATCGTTGGGCGACCTTTCTCAGAAAAATAACTTTCCACAAAAAAAAGTAGCGGGAGTGATAAAATTAGAAACTACAACAACAAAAAATTTTCTTATCCCTATTATTATTTTTATATTGCTCGTGGTTATGGCCGGCGGATATTATTTTTGGGCAACTCGTATACAAAACCTCTCTAATCCGCTAACTCCATGGGTCACTCCTAATAATAAAAATAATAATATATCTTCTTCAACCGAGACCACGCCTAGCACCGAAAACCAGCCTCAAAAAGATAACTTCTCCACTATGCAAGCTAATTATCTAAGTTTAAACTTCCAAGATACTACAACGGAAGGGTTACGCACGATATTAAAAAGTTACGCTGATAAGGTCATCCAAAATAAAACCACTGGGATAATTGAATTTTTAGTTACCGATTCATTAAATAATCCAGTTTCATTCCAAGACTTTTCTCAGAAGTTAGGGTTAACCCTACCCCAAAGCATCCTTTCTCAATTAAATGACTCTTTCAGTCTCTATATTTCTGCGGATAATCTCCAGCCACATATTGGACTCGCCATTTCCCAAAAAAATTCTTCCTTCCTTGAAAAAGCATTGACTACTGAGGAAAAGAGGTTACCCCAAGATTTGGATCCGCTTTTCTTGACAATCCCTCACACATTGGCAAATGTCAATACTTTTAGCTCCTCAATTTATGGCACTAGTGGCATTCGATATACAAATATAATTTCACCAGAACAACTCTCTCTTGATTACACCGTTTCAGATAAACAGTTCATGATAGGCACAAGCAAAATGACTTTGCGTGGCATTATTGATCACGCTAACTTAGCGGTTACTCCGACCAAATAATAACCCCTTCTTGCTTTATTTTTTAAGAAAATCTGCACAACCTGTGGATAACTCTCGAAAAAATCAGCTAAAAAGCCCATAAAAGAAAAAGAAAATTACTTCTTATTTTGACTGGATAAATCAATTTCAATTATTTCATTTCAGTAAAGACAAATAACTCTATTTTTACTAGAAATTAAACCAATTAATCCACGCATCATTGACTTTCGTCTAATTTCTTGCTATAATAAGTCTATAAGAACATTAAAAACTTACTTCGGGCACGGCAGAATAGTTTTCAATCACAATTCCCCCCTATTTGTGATTGAAAACCATTCTGCTGTCCAAGTGTTTTCACCAACGTGTGAAGGCCGCTCCAATTTTCTGACATTGGAGACCCAAAATAAAAACAAAAAGGGAATATTCGAAATAAAAGAGTAAACCCAAAAACTTTTTAAAAAAATATAAAAAATAAAAAGTAAGTTCTTTAAATCCAAAGGCTAAATGCCAGAGGATGGCAGAAGAAGCGACGAAAAAGTCAGAATCGTCAAAAAAGAAGTCGCACATAAAATACACGCGATCGAGTAATTTCGAATATGCCTCTCACCCGGGCTATAAAATTCAAGATCCACGTGTTAGTACGACAAAACGCCGTGGGCGTTCCGCCTATAATTTTTCTTATCGGGCGACTGAACGCCCATGGTTTCCAACCTGATTTTTCTATTGGATAGCCGTGGAGGCTGTTTTTTTATTGGTTACGAAAATACGAATTTAGCGAAATTACGAATAGTAATTTGGTCATATTCGTATTTTTATAAAGCATAAGCTATACTATAGCTATATGACTATCACTTCTAAAAGAACTTTTGGGGATTTAGGCGAAAAATTAGCGGCTCGCTATCTCCAGGACAAAAATTATAAAATCATCGAGAAGAATTTCCAAAACAATATCGGCAGAAGACTGGGAGAAATTGATATTATCGCCAAAGACGGCGAGGAGTTGGTTTTTGTTGAAGTTAAAACCAGAGAATTCCAAAAATACGCTGACACCCTGCCGGAAGAGAATATCACTCAAACAAAACTTTTGCGCCTAGCTAAAATTGCCAATGCTTATTTAAACCTCCACCGACTGGACGACGCGCCTTACCGCTTCGATGCCCTTTCTGTGTGGATCGATAAGGATAATAAAAAGGCCAAAATAAAGCATATCCAGAGTCTCTAATCAAATCACATAGACAGCGCCTTCTTTTTTTGCTAAAATTATAGTATTAAGAATAGTAAATATAAACAGATTATTAAGCTTTTAAAACAAAATTTATTTTGCTTTTAAGCTTTTTTAAAAAAATGGCTATCGACAAAAAAATTCTAGAGGAATTGAAGACGGCGCTACTTAAGGAAAAAGAGGAATTGGAAATCAATCTGGGAAAAATTGCTCGCCCTATTGGCAAGGAAGAAGGGGATTATGAAACTTCCTTTGAAGACATTGGGACTGATAAGGACGATAATGCCACTGAGGTTGATCAATATACTCAAAATTTATCCATAGAAAATACCTTAGAAAAAAAATTACAGGAAATTTTAGAGGCGCTTACTATGATGGAAGACGGCACCTATGGCTTTTGTGAAAACTGTCAAAAGGAAATTCCCATCGAAAGACTCCGCGCCAATCCGAGTGCTAAAACTTGTATTCAGTGCTAAACGCCCATAATTACGTAATATCTACGAATTAAGAATCTATACGAATGTACGAATTGAAAAAAAACACAAAAAACGTTATTCTTGTTATGATGGGAATTTTATTAGTGCTACTTGATCAATTTGTGAAATATAAAATCCGCCTAAACAGCGGATTTTATATTTGCAATGAAAATCTGGCCTTTAACTTGTCTCCATTGTCTTTCTTTTTTATACTATTGGGATTTATCGTAATTTTATTGGTTTCTAATTTTAAATTTCAGATTTTAAATCTAAAATCAATTTCAGATTTTAAATTTCAGATTTCAAATTTCAATACTCTCACGGTTTTTTCAGTTTCATTGATATTGTCAGGAGCTTTATCAAATATTATTGATCGCTTACACTTCGGGTGCGTCACGGATTTCATTGATCTACGTTTCTGGCCGGTATTTAACTTTGCTGATATTTATATTACAATAGGAGTAACAGCAATAATAATCAAAAATATATTCAGAACCACTGATTCTCACTAATTCTCAGATGGTTTCAGTAGTTTATACAATTATGTCTTCTAAGGTTTTTTCTGCCGCTACTTTCGGATTAGAAAGTGAACTAGTTGAAGTGGAGGCGGACACCGTTTCAGCCGGATTGCACCACTTTAATATCGTAGGCCTGCCAGACATGGCCATCAAAGAATCCAAAGACCGAGTTGGAGCGGCTATTCGTAATTCAGGATTTAAACCGCCCCATCGTGCCGGACGAGTTACGGTGAACCTCGCACCAGCTGATTTGAAAAAAGAAGGACCTATTTATGATTTACCCATCGCACTTGGTTTTCTTTTAGCCACTAAGCAAATATTTTTTGATTTTAAAGATAAAATGTTTCTCGGAGAACTTTCACTAGACGGAAAAGTCAGAAGCGTCAAGGGAATTTTGCCAATGGCTATTTTAGCCGAAAAAAAAGGCATCCGAGAATTATATGTGCCGGAAGAAAATGTTCAAGAAGCGGCCGTAATTGGAGGTGTCCAAGTTTTTCCGGTAAAAAATCTCTTGGAAATTATCGCACACTTAAGCGGGGAAGAAAAAATTGTGCCTTCTCCTAAGATAGATTTGGAAAAACTCTTTTCCTATGAAAATTATATTACTGATATGGCTCACGTTAGAGGGCAAGAACATGCCAAGCGTGCACTGGAAATTGCGGCCTCCGGTGGTCATAATATCATCCTTAATGGGCCTCCTGGCAGTGGAAAAACCCTTTTAGCTAAGGCGATGGCGTCCATCTTGCCTCGCCTCACTATCTCAGAAGCTCTAGAAGTCACAAAAATTTTTTCCATCGCAGGACAACTTCCTAGAAAAGAATCTCTTATAACTAAAAGGCAGTTTAGGTCGCCCCATCATAGCTCTTCCGCCGTTTCACTTGTGGGCGGGGGAACTTTTCCGCGCCCGGGAGAAATTAGTTTGTCTCACCGTGGCATTCTCTTTCTCGACGAATTCCCTGAATTTTCTCGCGCGGTTCTGGAAAACTTGAGACAACCTCTAGAAGATGGTATAATTACAATCTCACGCGCCCAAGGCACTTTGGAATTTCCAGCGCGATTTACACTAGTCGCGGCTATGAATCCTTGTCCTTGTGGTAATTCATCGGATCCGGAAAAGACCTGCACTTGTTCTCCTGCCGCAATCATTAAATATCAGCAAAGAATTTCCGGCCCGATTCTAGACCGCATCGATTTGCACGTAGAAGTGCCTCGAGTCAAATTTGAAAAATTAGTCCAAAATGAAGACGGGGAAAGCTCTCATGATATTCGCGCTAAAGTCGAAAAAGCCAGAGAAATTCAAAGAGACAGGTTCCGGGGTTCAAAAACCATCTCTAATAGTGAAATGGAAAGTGAACAAGTACGAAAATTCTGCCAACTTGACCAAAGCTGTGCTGATCTAATGCGACGGGCCGTTTCCAGCTTCCATCTTTCCGGACGCGCCTATTACCGCATCATTAAAGTAGCCCGCACCATTGCAGATCTCGAAGGAGTGGAAAAAATTTCTCCTGCGCATATTGCTGAGGCGGTGCAATATCGATTTAAAGCCGAATAGAATAGAAATAATTCCTTAAAACTTTAGATGTCATATAATAAATCAAAAAAAATAATTCTTTTTATTTTTATCTTAACAGCCCTATTTTCAACTGTTAAGGTTTGGGCTTTCTTTTCAACTCCCACTAGAGAAATTACTCTTGAAAATTCCCTCAAAACGATTTTCCTTGATGATGATGGTTTGAATTTTAAACTTTCTTCCAATGCCATCACCGTAGCTGAACTGCTTAAAGAAAATAGGCTAATTTTAGGAGAACATGATGAAATTACTCCGGAAAAAAATGATATTGTTCAGTCTGGAACACACATCAAAATTCAACGCGCGACAAAAATTAAGATTATCGCTGACGGAAAAACCATAGAAAATTACGCTTTAGGAAAAACAGTAGACAGCGCTTTACGCGAAAACAATATAACCCTCTCTAGATTGGATAAAACTAATCCTCCCGCCAACTCCGTTCTCCAAAAAGACATACTTATAACTGTAACCAGGATAAATATTGAAGAAGTGACTAAAAAGGAAGATGTAGCCTTTAAAACTGAAATTAAAAATGATGCGAAGCTTGGGTGGCAAGAAAAAAAAATAGACACTCCAGGAAAATTAGGCGAAAAAGAAGTGAAATATCGCATAACCTACAAAAATGGTAAGGAGATTTCACGTCTCATCCTGCACTCAGAAATAACTGCCCCTTCAGAAACACAAATAGAAATTCACGGAACATATATGAAGCTCGGGAAAGCCAACAGTGGTCAAGGGACTTGGTATTCCTATCAAGGGGGAATGTTTGCCGCTTCGACCACTATTCCTAAGGGTGCTTATGCCAAGGTGACTAATTTGGAAAATGGCAAATCAATCGTCGTCCAAATTAATGACTATGGTCCGCAAGGCAAGGGGCGCGTCATAGATCTTGACAAGGTTGCTTTCCAAAAGATTGCCTCCATTGGTGCGGGCGTGATTGGGGTTAAGGTTGAACCAGTTTTAAACTAGCTTTTCACGTTCCTAGATGTTCATCTTCTCATTTTATTAATTTTTATTTGAACTCTTGCCTTTTAAGCCCTTTTTGTGCTACCTTAACAAGCTAATAAGACAACCACATGAAACCAAAAAAATCATTAGGTCAAAATTTCTTACGAGACAAAACTGTTCTTTCGACGATAATCGAAGTCTCTAATTTAACGCGCGAAGATAATGTCATTGAAATTGGGCCGGGAGAAGGAGTATTGACGGATGAAATGCTTAAAAAGACTGGGAAATTAATAGTAATTGAGAAGGATGATAGTTTAGCCGCGCGACTAGATTTACGCCTCCGAGGGAATAATAGAATAACAATTATTAACGAAGATATCTTAGAAATAAATTTACCTGAAATACTTGAAAAAAATAATTTTAAAAATTATAAGTTAATCGCTAATATTCCTTACTATATTACTTCGCCCATCATTCGATTATTTTTGGAAACGACATACCAACCGACCGAGATTATTCTTATGGTGCAACGTGAAGTAGCTGAGAGAATTTGTGCAAGCCCCGGGCAAATGAGTATTCTAGCATCATCTGTACAATATTATGCCTCTTCAGAAATCATTTCCTTTGTCGACAAAAATTCTTTTTGGCCCGTACCAGAAGTGGATAGCGCCATTATCCGTATTACGCCTTTCATTGAAAAACCTACCCAAAAAGAAGCCATAAGCTTTTTTCGCATCGTCACGGCCGGGTTTAGCGCTAAAAGAAAAACCTTATCTAATAATCTTTCCAGTAGTTTTCATTTAGACAAAAAAACGGTTGAAGAAAAAATTAGACTAACCGGCCTCGCTCCCACTCAAAGAGCGCAAGAACTAACTATTGAAAATTGGAAAAAATTAGCCGAAATTTTCAACGTATAAAAACAATCTTAATTAAAATTAAAGTATAAGCTGAGACTAAACCTAAAACCCAAGCAGGTAATTTATTGGCCTTGATTTCGCTGTTATTAATAATAATAAAAGTAGAGGCTCCAAAAAACATTGCCCAAGGAAACAATTTCAACTCATTCAGGAAAAAAACCGAAAAAGCATAAGAAAGAAAAACCCCGACTGCTACAATTAAGCGGCCTTTTTTTTCGCCGAAAATTACCGGCACCGTCCAAACGTCGTCCTCCTTGTCGCCTGCGATATCCTTAAAATCTTTAATGGGCAATGAAATGGTGTAGGCAATCAAAAGTAATGATGTTATGCGCCAAGACAGCCCACGAATGGATTGGTTGTCAGAAACCAATATATACCCGAGAAAAAGAACCATCAGAGAGGCTAACGAACTGACAAAGGTGGCGATCAGGGGAAATTTCTTGAGACGAAAAGGCACAGCTGAATATAACCAGGCTAATAGTTGATAAATAATAAGCACAACGGCAAAAGGTAGTCCGATTGTGAGACCACCTAGAATTGCCAAAAGAAAACAGGCTACACCAAATTGCGAATATTCAGAAGCAGTAAATATTTTTTTAGGAAGCGGTCTTCCTTGATTGGATATTTGATCTATCTTATAATCAAATAAATCGTTCACCACCACAGATGCCATCCAAGAAAGATAGATACTAATAAGTAAAATCGAAACGGCCAGAAAAGAGAAAAGGTCGAGATAAAAATTATTCCGATATTGTAAATATCCTAACCCCATACCGATAAAAAAAATACCTTCATGATAAATCATTTGAATAAGTCTGGAGTTTTTAAGAACCGCCAAAAATTTTTCACGACTAATACTCCAAAAAATAACGAGAAGGAGAAACACTAAAAAAATAAAATAGATGTAGTTCAATTTATAAGCCAAAGTATATTGAAAACTGGGAAAAACTACTCCCCATATTTTCTCCGGCGCCCCAAAAAATCCAGCGATATCAAAAGAATGGATGTCAGAAACGCGCCCATCTCTTGTCACAAAAGTATAAACATAATAGAAAAGAGAGGGAAAACTACCCATAAAAAAAAGAATTGAATAGGAAGCAATCGCAGTAAAAATAGCCTTTAACCAATTTTTAGTCATGAGATAAACAAAAATAGCCAATAAGAAAACAGTCAGGATAAAGGTAATTTTAGTGCCAAAATAGACTATACCCGAGGGAAGGTGTCCAAAGACACTTAAATACTGACTCAAGAGCTCTCGCGGGCTACTCAAGAGATAGAAACTCCAATAAATTTGGCCATGGGTCTTTAGCATATCGATAATGGAAGGAGCAATCGCCAAGAATAAGGAAAAGATAAGGAAATAGGACAATTTTTGTGGTTTCACTTTAAGGATAAAGCTTAAAAAAAGCCACAGCATTAAAATAGCTAGGGAGAAAAAATACAAATTATGCATAAACTCAATAATAGTTTCCAGCATAGTAATCGTTTTTGTCTCGGCTAGAAATTGTTCCACAAAGGAACGCAAAAAAATAAAGCTCAAAAAAATTAACATCCAGGGTGCAACATCTACTCTTTTTTCTAATATTTTTTTTAAGCTGATTTCTATCTCTTTCATTTGAATTATTAGGTTTTAATTGGCTTTATTATATTAACTAATATCAATTTAGCAGTGCTTGAATTTTTAAGCAAATTAAATTAACCGAAGGTGGCTTCACTTATCCACAGTCGATTATATGTTTTTAATTATTTGTGGTATAATTTTATTAATGAAACTACGCAACGTAAACATCTCATTAATGATTCTTACAGCTTTATTATTTTCAAGCTGTGCTTTTTTTGTAGCCGCTCAAAATTCATCTTCAACTAGTAATAATATTTTTTCAGATTCTGATCAAGACGGACTCACTGATACAGAAGAAAAACTTTATGGCACCGATCCGCATAAAGCTGACACGGATGGAGATGGTTATACTGACGGTTCAGAAGTGGCGGCTGGATATGATCCCTTGAAGCCGGCTCCCGGGGACAGGTTTATAGACGAGGAAAATACAACTACTAATGCCTCTGCGTCTCAAGACAGTACAAATCTAACAATGACCGTAGCTAAAAAAATATCCGGGCTCACCACTCAACAAGCCGACCCGAGCAATCCGCAAGTTTCCTCGGACCAAATTCAGACCATTGTAGACGAAGCTCTGACTTCACAAAATCAAAATGTAGATTTGCCTCAAATAGACAAATCGACTATTCATATTAAAAAACAAGACTATCCCAAAAGCCAAAGGGAGGCAAAGAAAAAAGAGGACTTCAGTGAATACATTGCCAAAGTCTTTTACATCTTCACTAGCAATTCCCCATTACCTATAACTTCTTCTTCGGATATCACTTCCGCCATGACTCAAGTCGTACAACAAATTATCTCTTCTCTCTCAACCCAAAATTCTTCTTCTCTAAACAGCTTATCCACGAGTGGAGAAACTATCCTTAAGCAGTTAGGCGAGATGGAGGTGCCGGAGGATCTGGTTGATTTGCATATAAAAGCGATGCAATACGCCACATATTCCGCTAGCCTAAAAGATATGGTCAACACCGACCAAACCGATCCATTAGCTAGTGTAGTTAATTTTTCCAAAATCGGAGCTTTTGTTCAAAGTCTTTCCAGTTTTTCTAGTGATGCCCAATCAAAATTAGACGAATATGATGTAGATTATAGTGATATTCAAGATAAGGTTAAGAGTCTTGGGGTTGAGTTGCCTAATATCGAAGACCTAGACAGCGCTTCAAGTGCTATCTCAAAAATCTCCGGTACAGACACGAGCACAAGCACAAGCAGTAAATAATTTATAGCAAGTATGCTTCAAAATAAAAACAAATCAAATTCCTTTTATGGAACAACCCTGGCTGTTGTCTTAACTGCGCTTTTATTCACGTCCTATCCAACCAAGACGCAAGCGGCTCTTTGGCCGGTAATGGACCCGATGATTACTCGCATGCTCGACACAGTCTATGATACCATCCAAGGAATAATCAGGGGAGCTGCTAAGCAAGCCGCCGTTAAAATGCTTAATAGCCAATTAGGAAATTTAGTAAGTGGTGGCGGATCAGGCACGGCCGCCTTTATTACTGATTGGACAGACTACTTAATTACACAACCGGAGAATAATACTCAAGTATACATGAATAGCTACTTAGCCCAGATGACTTCAGGAAGAGGTTCTTCTGCCGGCTATTCTTCAGAAGGTTTCTATGGTGGAGGCAATTATGCTACCAATCTTGTTCAGATGGAAAAAACTAAAATAGCTCAAAGAAGTACCACTCCTACGATGACCTACGAAGGAGATCCGAGTAAGATGCTTGATGGGGGTAATTTCAAATCAATGAGTCTTTATTTATCAGGCATAAATAATCCTGTCGCTTTTGATATAGCCACTCGAAATGCTTACCAGCAAAAATTAGACGACGAAAAAGCCGTTGGCCAAACTAGAGCTATCGCCTACCAAGGGTTTAAGGGCACTTCCAGTTCAAGCAACCCAAACGCCATCACCTATCCTGGAATCCTCACCAAGGAAGTTGTCGCTAATGTAGAAAATATGGGAAATAACGTTATAACTTCAGCTAATAGTATCCCGGAAATAATCACCTCCGTCGTTTCTCAAATGATTATGAAAGAAATAAATCAAGGATTTAGTGGTGTAGAGAAAAGCCTCCAAAAAGAAGCTTCTTCACAAAATAGATTAGATTCCGGAATGAACAGCGCGATTAATACAAGCGGCCCAGGTGTTTTATATAACAAAAATTAGGTTAGAGATAAAGATTGATAAAATAAAAAAACCGTAATTCTATTTTTGGCAATTCTCGCGATTAACTTATATCATGTTTCATAAAAAAATAAAAAATAAAAAAATTATATTTTTTCTTTTTTCCGTCATGCTCCTGGCTGGTATTTTTGGTTTACAAAAAACAAACACTGTTCAAGCAGCTGATGAAACGCTTGGAAAATGCTACTTGCGCTATTATGACAATAGTATATCTGGAGGACTGGATTCTGGAGCATCAAATGCAACTAAAGATTTTGGCACCATAACACAAGCAGCCTGCGATGCGGCTTTCGCAGCTTCCGGAATCAAAGGAGAGATAAATTGGAACCCGGTTGGGCAAGCCACTAACACCACCGGTCAAACAAACCAACAAAGGTCAACGGAGCCAACCAATGGTACTGGCGGACTTTTTCATGACGCCATAGCTAGCATTCTTTTGTCAATTTTGTACTTGATGGGATTTTTAATTTCTGTCGCTGCCTCTATATTAAATTGGGTTATTAACCCACTTAATATGTCCCTAGTCATGAACAATCAAGTTGTTTATGAAACCTGGGCCATGGTTAGAGACACCCTCAATATCGCTTTCATTCTTGTTCTGCTTTTTTCGGCTTTTTCCACCGTTTTTCAGGTGGATAAATATAGTTACAAAAAACTTCTACTTTCTTTGGTTCTAATGGCACTTCTGGTGAATTTCAGCTACCCTATTTCTCGCTTCATTATTGATTTTTCCAATTCAATGATGTATTACCTTATAGGCGGTCTGGGTCTTACTAATACTGATATGTTCGCGTCTATTGCTCAAAACGCTAATCTAGCCAAAATCATTAGTCCTGCCATAACGAGCGATCTTATGTATCTTCTAGCTTCCATTATCTTTACTTGGATTTTTGCCATAACCTTACTCATTATTGCCGGTCTTTTTATGATCAGACTTGTGGCGCTCACTTTGCTCATCATTTTTTCAGCCGTCGCTTTCACTGGGTCTATTGTCCCGTTTACAGCCTCCTATGCCAGCAAGTGGTGGGATAATCTTTTCAAATACGCTTTTTTCGGCCCAGTGATGATCTTTATGCTTTCTGTGGCCATAAAAATGATGGCTGCCATCAACGTCGCGGGTATGAGTTCTATGGCGAATGTATCCAGCAATCAATCTATCGACTCAAGTTTTGTCGCCTCTGTGGCCTTCCTGAGTCTCCCAATCATCATTCTTTGGGGCGGGATCATCTTTGCGCAATCAATGAGTCTAGCTGGTTCTGGCGCGGTGATTGGGAGAGGGCAGAAGTTTATGAAGTGGGCACCGAACGCTGTCTGGGGCGCCACTGGCGTGCCTGGTGGAGTCAAAAAAGCCAAAGAATATTATGGTAAAAAGGGTGCTCCGGGATTCCTTGGTAAAATTCCAGGACTGCGTGGTTCGGAAAAGACCGAAGAGGCCGAGGATAGAATAGCCGGGCTCTTAACTAAAGGCACAAAGGGATGGCGAAATGCTGATATTGAAAGAGAGAAAAAAGTCATTTCAGAAACAAGAAAAAAATGGAAAGACAATGGAGGCGCTACCGAAGCCGATATTGCCAATGCTCTTAATAGTGGCAATCGGATACTTCAAAGAGCCGCTGCTATGGAAGCAGCTGAAAAGACTGGTTTTGGCAGTAGCACTGGTGGAGTGGATCTAGCAAACTACAAAAAAGCCCTGGACGCCGTCTCTCAAAATCCAGATATGAAAAAAGCTTTTGACGCGAAAGTAAAAGAAAAAAATATCAAGCTAATTATCCAAAATGATATAAATAATAATAGTGTACCCGCAAATAATGCCTATGAAAACCATCTCTCGGGACTTACCGCGGAGGAATTTGCCAAACAAAAAGGGCTCCATGAAGAAATTGGTTCAAATCCTGCCCTTCAAAATTACATAATCAATAATTCTCATGATAATGTATACCACACAGAATTTTTCAAAAGACTAACTAGAAAACAACGAGAAGCCTACATTAATGAAGGATTGCAACCTTAATATTAAAAAATATCCCCTAAATATATTCACATGAAAGAAGCAAACTATTTTTGCCCTATTACTGCGCCAGAAAAAAATGACACTCCCGAGTCTATATTAGACAGATGGGATAAGTTTGATTTACTTATCCCGGAAGATCAAGAAAAAGTTTCTTCTAAAAATTCCACCGCTATCATTAAAAAAATAAGTGATTTTTTTCAGCTAAACCAAGAACAAGCGGGTCATATTTCCATAGCTATCCGCAATTATTATTTTAAAAAACTAGCCAAGGAAGCTTTTTCCATTTATCTTTCAGAGCAAATTCCGTTAGATATTGCAAAGGCTCAGGAAATAACTAAGTTAGTTTTTCAAAAAATAATCAGTAATAATTCACAGGAAGAAATGGCGCAAGCTCAAATAGAAAAACTTCCCCTGCCAAATGCTATTAAAAAATATCCCGCCATCGGAGAACAGGTTGTAACTGAATCTCGCATCACACTCAAAAATGTTTCCGAACCAGTGCGAGCCTCGGTCAAGAATTGGTTGTCTGATTACACTTTCAATATGGGTTTTGATGCTCATGACTCAGCCACGCGCGGACTTTATCTTTTCCAGAACAAAAACACTAAAGGTCTGACCGGCCCGGAACAAAAAAAATTGAGTTTTCTTTTAAAAGCGTTTGACACCAACGAAGTCCTTTCGATAAACGTCGTGTCCAAAGAAATTGTTTTCCCGCGAGAAGAAGTGTTGCAAAAACCCTTGCCCGAAGCTCCCCAGAAAAATATTTCCTTTTCACTTCTGTCTTCAAAAAAGGAGGTTGCCCCTAAAAAAATAGGCTTCTTTAGAATTGCTTCACCTGAGGCTAAAAAAGAACTTTCTCCTATTCCGTCAGAAGTACATCCTCGCGCCAAAATAACCAAGCCTAACATTTCCGGAACATTTATTCTTCCTTCAAAAAAAATCACCGAAGAATCTTTTGTGAAAAATGAAAAGCAGCCTCTTAATTTAAAAGAAAGGGCGTTCTCTAATAGTGTTCCAGTCTCTGGCGGTAGCGGTGCATTTGAGCCTTTAACTATCCTAAAAAAGCCGGATGCCGTCAATGAAGATCTCTCCCAAGAAGAAAGAATGCCTCTCAAAAAGCATGAGCCCTTGACATTCACCTCTCCGCAAAAAATGCCTTTTGAGAAAAAAACTCCAGAAAAGACTACTACACCAGAACCAAAAACTCCCGAAAAAGAGATCCTTAGTCCACAGCCGATAAAGATAACTCCAAGAAATTTCCAGAACAATAATTCGGAAGAGACTAATTCCTCTCTCAAAGTTTAGCTAAAATCAAAAAATAAATCTAAGAATGTTTTTATGTTTTCCAATGTTCCCCAGTTCATCGACACCGAGGATAAGATCGTTGGTCCTCTAACTGCCAAACAACTCGGCTGGCTAGCCATCGCGGGAGTTCTTTTACTTATCCTTTGGAATACGCTTGACATGTCATCTTTTCTCTTTTCCGCCATCATCATTGGAGGAATTTTTGGAGCCTTGGCTTTTTACAGACCATACAACCAACCCCTCCTAACCTTCATGGTATCATCTGTCATGTTCGCTTTTAATCCTAAAATGTATGTTTGGAAGAGAAATTATGTTAATATAAAGACTGCGCGAGTGACCGCTCCAAAAAACAAAGAAATCATTATCCATAAAAAAACCATCAACAGCGAAAAAATTGCCGCCATCTCAAAAATGTTAGACAAAAAAACACGAATTTAAAATAATCCGCCTGTCTTTTTTAAAAAAACACATGGAATCCCTTTATTCAAAAAAATTAGCCAATAAACAAAATACTTCTCCTACCCAGGAGTTTTTAGATGTAGCGGAAGTGAAAGAAGATGTTATTGTCTTGAAATCAGGCGCCTTGCGAGCTATCCTAGCCGTTTCAGCTATCAATTTTGAATTAAAATCAACTGAAGAACAAGAAGCTATCATTAATCAATACCAAGCTTTTCTTAACTCTATAGATTTTCCTATTCAAATCCTAGTTAATTCGCGCAAGTTAAATATGAAAAATTATCTGGGATTTTTGGAAGAGAAGGAAAAAGGACAACCCAACGAACTTTTGCGCCTCCAGATTTCAGAATACAAAAGTTTTATTGATCAGTTGGCTTCCGTCTCCAATATTATGGAGAAAAAATTCTATATCATTGTTCCATTTTCTCCAATTGAAAATCAAAGCAAGGGCTTTTTCAGTAATCTAACTAGCTTAATCAATCCCCAAAAAAATATCCTAGACAAAAGAGAAAATTTTGAAACATATAAAAACCAACTTTACCAAAGAGTCGACCATATCATTTTTTCCCTCTCTGGTATTGGGCTACGCCTTGTCCCGCTAAAAACCAACGAAGTTATAGAATTACTTTTTGATTCTTATAATCCGGAAATTTTTAATGCCACAGAACTCACTAACACCGATCAATTAGAGCTTTCCAAATAATTTACAATTTACTTTTTTTAGTTATGCTAGATTTATTCAAGAAAAACCCAAAAATTACACGCTATTCGACTCCCAGTGACGATATTTTGGAGTCGGAAAAATATTACCAAGAAGGTATCGCTAAGCTTAATGATCTCATCGCTCCTTCGGCGATTAAAATAAATCCTACTTACATTAGAGTAGGTGAAACACTAGCTAAAACCATTTTTGTCATCGCCTATCCGAGATTTCTTCATAGCAATTGGTTTTCCCCCATTATAAACATCGATATGCCAATCGACATCTCCATGTTTATCCACCCTATCGAAACCTATGATATTTTGAAAAATCTCAAAAAAAATGCCACGCGCATAGAATCTCAGATTCATATGAGCGCCGAAAAGGGAATGGTGCGTGATCCAGAATTAGAAACTGCTCTCCAAGATATAGATTCTTTACGAGACAGCCTACAACAAGGCACTGAAAAATTCTTTCGTTTCGATCTCTATATCACCGCTTATGCTAAAACAGAAAAAGAGCTTTCTGACATCACAACTTTTATTGAGTCTATCTTGGAAGCACAGCTGGTCTATGTTAAGCCGGCCGTTTTCAAATCAGAGCAAGGTTTTAACTCAACTTTGCCCTTAGCCAATGATGAGCTCGATATTGGCACAAGCATGAACAGTTCACCGCTCTCCACCACTTTCCCATTCACTTCCTCTACACTTTCAGACGACAATGGAATTTTATACGGCATAAACCGGCATAACAATAGTCTCATTATTTTTGACCGTTTTGAAATGGAAAACGCCAATATGGTGGTCTTTTCTAAGTCCGGTGCCGGAAAAAGTTACACCGTAAAACTTGAAATTCTGCGTATGCTTATGCTTGGAACCAGCGTCATTATTATTGACCCGGAAAACGAATACAAGCATCTTTGCGAAACCGCCGGGGGATCATTTATAAAAATTTCTCTCAATTCTGATAACCATCTCAATCCGTTTGACCTCCCGCACGTAAAAGAAGATTCCGATGAAGATCAAGAAGATATTCTAAGAAACAATATTGCCAATTTACTTGGTCTTTTACATATAATGCTCGGCTCCATCACCCCAGAGGAAGACTCAATTCTAGACAGAGCCATTCGTGAAACATACTCAATTAGAGACATCACCGCCGAAACAAACTTCAATACCATTGCCAAAGAAAATTACCCAACTATGTCCGATCTCTACCAGGTTTTAAGCAGTATGGACGGAGGAGAAAATCTTTCCCTTCGTATGGAGAAATACACCACTGGAGTTTTTTCCGGTTTTCTTAATAACACCTCTAACATCAGCGCGGATAATCAGTTGATGGTTTTTAATATCCGCGATATGGAAGAGGATTTACGTCCAGTCGCTATGTATATCGTCACTCAATTCATTTGGAATGAGATGCGCACCAACCTCAAAAAAAGATTAGTGATTGTGGATGAAGCTTGGGTGATGATGAAATATGAAGACGCCGCTTCCTTTATGTTTGGAATTGCAAAAAGATGCAGAAAATACTATACTGGACTTACTACTATTACTCAAGATGTTAATGACTTCCTCAGCTCCCGCTATGGCAAAGCAATTGTGACCAATTCCTCCATCCAACTGCTTCTCAAGCAATCTCCAGCCTCGATGGACATCATTAGTGAAACATTTTATCTGACTGATCAAGAAAGATTTCTCCTCTTAGAGTCTAATGTTGGAGAAGGAATTTTCTTTGCCGGAACTAAACACGTCGCCATTAAGGTGGTCGCCTCTTATTCAGAAGATCAAATCATTACCACTGACCCGGCTCAATTGGAAAAAATAGAACAAGCCAAGAAAGAATTTAGGGACGAATAAAAATATTTTATTTTCATATGGCATTTGATCAAGAAAAAAAACAAGCGATTTCAGAGGCGCGCGAGAAAGAGAGAGAAAAAAAAGCCCGAGAAGCCATCAGGAAAAATAATACCGGGAGAAATAAAGGGAAAGTCAAGGCGGATATTCAAAAAGCTAAAAATATCAATCCGGTAGGAGCTTTATCCGTGTTAAGTCAGTTTAACATTTTTATGGATTGGGTCTATGCGGCCGCCCTTGTAGCTGCCATTCTTAAGGATATATTGGATTTTAGTGAAGCTACTGGAGTAGGTTACATATTTGTTATAATTACAACCTTCATGTGCTCAATTTTCATTGCCATGATGATGCTCCTAGGTGATTCGATGGGTGGCACCAAGGAAAGGAATAGTACTAAATCGATCCGCAATTGGCTTATTCTTCTTGCAGGCACCACTACTGAATTTATTTTCGGCCTAGATATGCTCCCTATCGAAACCTTAACCGTTATTATAATATATTTCTTCGTCCTAGCTGCCAGAAAAGAAATGGCAGAAAAAAGAAAATCAAAACAAGGAGAATCAGAAATGGAGGCTTATGGCGCCGCTTAATTAGAAGAATTTTATTAAGTTAAATACAAAAAATGTCCGATAATTTCTCAACAAAACTATCGTTTTATAAAGAAAAAGTTGTAATTTCGACTGTTATTTTTCTTTGCCTACTGCTTTCAGTAACTTTCCCTGTTTCAGATTCAATCCAGTCCATTTCTAGAAGCATCTTTTTCCTAATTATCCTACCAATTCTTTATATAAAATTAATTTCCAAAGAAACTTTGTCTTCTTGGGGATGGATCAAACCTAACAAAATCTCTGGGTTATTTTTATCCTTAATTTTATTAGCCTTAGGTAGCGTTCTCTTTTTTTTACTTATCCGCTTTGTCGGATTTTCTTCTCACTACCAAGTCCCGCTTTTCGCTAAAAATAGTTTTGCCGATTTCCTCCTCTATGAATTATTTTTTCTTAATGTATATTTTTTCTCTCAGGAAGTTTTCTTTAAAAGTTTTGTCCTTTTCGCTTTTAAACAGTTTTCCGCTTGGGCAGTGCTTATTCAATCAGGCCTTTATCTGCTTGTTTTGCTTATTTCCAAGGACCTATCTTGGCAAACCACTCCGTTTATTTTCATCTCCCTAGCTGGAGGATGGCTAACTTATAAAACGAAATCTTTTTTCTATTCGTATTTTTTCGGATTATTGTTTATAATAACATTAGACGCTTATATAATAAGTCTCGCAAAATAATCATATATGAAAACAAAAATGAAATCTTACAAAAAATATTTCTCCGGTGCCGTCCTCGCAATTCTTTTCTTTACGCAAACTGCCTTTCCCGCTAAGGCTGCTTTTTTTGGGAGCACCTCGTTTGACCCAATGGACGCTGCCAATGAACTCATAGATGGTTTTGGCATAGACAGAGACACAATGAACTCCTCTATCCAAACTTATAATGTCTCTCCAAATAAGGAAATCAGCCCCCAGGTTTCTCTTAATTTTTCACCAACCAACCCACAGCTAGGAGATAAGGTGACAGTGACTGCCACTCCGACATATTTCATCAATGATACAAAAAAAATGTATTTCACTTGGTTTTTAAAACAAAATGGTTGCGACCAAACCAACAACCCCAATTCAGCACAGAGAACGAAATGCGACCTTAATAATGATGGCCGAGTTAATATTGAGGACTATAAAATTAAGGCTATGCGTATCATTGCTAACAATGATTTTGTTTGGGAGAACGCTGATTATTCCCACTCCGATGGCAACAGTTCTTACAGAGCCGCTTTTGGAGGGGATGACCAACGCGGAAAGAATGCTTACTGTTATCTTCGTGACATCACTTCCGGAGAAGTTTACGCCATAGATTGCAACACTCATCTCTTTCCAGATGCTCCACATGAAAACACTGGGGATGGAAGTTTCGGACGCAATGAAGAAAGTTTTTGGCATACCAACCCCACCATCGCAGACACCACTCAATCCGGCAATACCGACGAAGCAAATGTGGCTGGTTTAGGTTTGGATAGTTTCACTTGGAGTTATGATTCCGGAGATAAAATTGGAGTTGTAGTAGAGGGAATAGCTGTCAGCACTACTCAAACGGCAGATTCCTCCTTTAAAACTATGTGGGCCGCCCCCAAGGGCATGTGCTATAAAAATTCAGCCGCTGATTTCAAAAATGTTTCTTCTTTAAATGACTGCCTGTATGACAATCTCACTTCTCCTTCGGAAAATAGCGCCAGCAGTAGTAAACTAGAGGTTTCCCTATCTTATTCACCAACTTCGCCTATCAATGACCCAAACAATGTTACTGACCCAAACTTAAGCCTTGGGGATGATATTACAGTACAATCAGCTGTTAATAACGCCAATGATAATAATTATCTACAATATTCCTGGGAAGCTTTCGCGTCTGATGATCCTAGTCCAGACTCGTGGGGCAGTCCACTTCCAAAATCATCCTTACCTAATTCCACTCAAATGGAAGGATTGGGCTTAGATACTTTTAAATTTAAATTAAATTTACACAATCCTAAAAAATATTTAAACATTAAATTAACGGTTAAGGAAAGCACTGGGGATGGGAATTATAGAGAAGGGCACACAAATATTCTTATTCCGATTAAATCCAATGATGATGTTCTCAGCACCTTTCTGACCACCGCCACCAATGTCTCCGCTCCCCATATCAGTATGGCGAGTGAAATTTGCACCAGCGCCATCGAAAGCGCTCTTTGTCCGATTGTAAAAAACAAAATTATTGGTGTAAAAATACCCCAGGGAAATTTAACAGATTTTTTATGGACTGTTGACGGAAAGCCTTTCACTTATTCCAGCTGTTTCTTTGACGGTTGTAACCTATCAAAACAAACCAATGTTGCCTATTTTCCAGCGCTAAAAGAGGTTGGCGAACAATATATTATAGGCTTAACTGCTATAAACCAAACTACCAATGAAAAAGTAAGTCTATCAAAAACCTTTAAAGTAGTTGATCCGTCTATTGCTATTTCTTCTTTAAACTCAAATACTTGTAAACCAGTGCAGTTGGGTAATTATATTGATTTAAATGGAAAAAGTTGGCCGGACTATAGCACTCTTAATTTCTGGGGGTTATCCAACAGCTCTATCCAGCTTCAAGCTAGCACGGTTAATTTTCCTTCATCTGGTAATGTTTATACTTGGATTGTAGATGGCAATGCTATTGACGCAACGACAGCACCAGCCTTCGGTTATAGTGTTGACGCTAATGGGGTTTTAACACTTCCTTCAAAAAAAACCGGGGAGGGGTATAATGTTACAGCTACAACTATTTATTCTCAAGATGAGGCTGCTCTGGCAGCACTCAATAAATATTGGAACATTTCCTACGATCAATTCTATGAAAAAAATATTACTAAAGACATTATCATAACCATGCAAGATGGAGTTTCCATTGCAAGTTCCGCAACTCCTAAAAAAATACTAGCTACTATTTATACCAGCCTTCCGTCTTATCTGACTTTTATTCTAAGAATAACCCTAACCATGATTATTATCCTTTTCGGTTCACAGCTTATATTGGCATTTTTTCCCAGCATAAAAAGAGAAATTAAATAAAAAAATAAATGAAAACAAACAAAATAACTCTAGCTGTTTTTGCCTTTTTAGCCTTTTTTCCAACTATCTCCTTGGCTGCCTCCTATGCCTATACTCCGATGGAAGCCATTCCTGGATTTGGTAGCCCGACCGATTTTCCCAGCTACGTTATCGCCATTTATAAATTCGGACTTTGGACGATTGGCATTTCCGCCCTCCTTATGATTCTTCTTGGCGGTTTTATGTATCTAACCTCTGCGGGCAATGCTTCTCAAACAGGCAAAGCCAAAGGAGTAATCACAGACGCGATTATTGGACTAGTTTTAGCTTTAACGTCCTGGCTTCTTCTTTATACTATCAACCCTGATCTAGTAAATTTTCGATCTCTTAGCACAGTTTTAGATGAAGCCTCTAAGACATATGATGGGACCTACCCAACCATTCAAAGCACTATGCCATCCGACTGTAACGCGCAGGAATGGACGACTCTTTTCGCAGCCGCCGCTCAAAATACTGGAGTAGATCAGTGCCTTCTACAGGCTACCGCAGCTATCGAGTCTGGCTGTAATCAAGTTCCAAATAGAACTCAAGGCGGTAGAGACTGCTCTGTTATGCAGATAGCTGCCAGTGAAAATTGTGGCACAACCTGCGATGATTTAGAACAAAATCCTCAAAAAGCCATTGAATGCTCGGCTAAATATATAACTTCTTGTAGTTCAAGTCTAAGAACCAATACTGAGGAGCAGAAAATTAGAGATATCTATGCTGGTTACAACGGCGGATGTGGAGCCTTGGCCACTAGCAGTAGTTGCGTTGGGATGACAAATTCCTTTGGTAACTCTTATGACAAATGGGATTGTCCTATTGATTGTGGCGGATATTGCCCAGTGCCAGCCAGAACGTCAGTTTTTTTAAACTATTATAACCAGTGTAAAAATAAATAGTACTTATTAATAGGAAAGGCGCATTGTATTCTCCTCCATCACTATTAATTTAGAAAACATATGAACAAAAAAATATCACTATTTTTAACAATCTCCTTCTTGATGCTTCTTGCTATATTCTTCCCATTTGGCGCTAAAATATCCACGGCTGAATCTTGCACTCATAACGGACAGGAGGGCATAGTTAGCTCTACAACCGGGGAATGCATTCCAATGTTAAATCTTACTGGGGACAACGCTACATCCTCAACGCCAACCACCACAGCAACAGGTAATAATGGCCTTATTCCGTGTGGACATGGTAACAATCCGGCGGATGCCTGTACTTTATGCCATTTTATCGTCGGGTTTAAAAATTTAATTTCTTTCGGCCTAACTATTCTAATTACTATTGCCGTAGTCGGCATCTTTATCTCTGGCGTGATGTATATTATCTCTTCCGGCAACGAACAATTACTCGGTAAGGCTAAAAGCTTTCTCGCCTCCAGTCTTATTGGTTTCTCAATCGTTCTAACGGGCTGGCTTATTGTGAATGTTGTGATGTGGGCACTCTCCTTTAACACTAGTCTTACTATCGGAAAAGAAAATTGGTACACGTTCACCTGTGACTCTCAAACAGCTGCAACTAGTGCCACTCCTGCAGCAACAACCCTCAACACGACTCCTTAAAATTTTTCTTATTTTATGTCCACATTAAAAAAAATATTCTTTATTTCCCTTCTTATTCTTTTTCTTTCCCTGCTTTTTTGGGCTATTTATAATTTCGCTTTTAGAGATAAAACTGCTACCGACACTTCAAAAAAAGACACGCCCGCCTTAGACAAAAATTCTTCGACCAATGACACTTCGGTTAAAAAAATAAGTCTTGTTTCAAAAACAGCTATCCTCGCTCCCACTCTTTCTCCTACTAATGACAGTATTTATTATTTTTACAAAAACAACAGCCAGCCCTCTCAATCTGATTTTTACGGAGAAAACAGTAAGCTTCTTTCCGCTGAAACCTTTCCCTCCTTAACCGACGCTTCGTGGTCAGTGGACAAATCTAAAGTAATTTTAAAAACAAAAAATCAAAACAATCTTTTTTCTTTTTCCGCCTATGATCTTTCCTCTAAAATAAACACGCCTCTGAAGAGCAATCTTGATCAGGTAGTTTGGCAAACCAATGCCAATCGTATTTTTTATAAATATTATGACCAAAAAACAAACACTCGCACCCTTAATGTTTCTGACCCGGATGGAAGCAATTGGACTAAATTAGCGGATTTAGATTATCGAGACGTTTCAATTGCACAAATTCCAAAAACCGGATTAGTTTCGTTCTGGAATTCCGGGGACGCCTATTTACAATCGAATTTTCAATCGATGCCCCTTCTTGGAGGAAAACCAACGGGCATAAATAGTCATGACTTTGGCTCAGATTATCTTTGGAATGACGCTGGGGATTGGGTCCTCACTAGTCATACAAATCAAAAAGGAGGCTCCAAAATGGAATTGGGTATTATGAATATGAGTGGCGGAGAATATAAAAATTTAAATATTCCAACTTTCATTACAAAATGTGTCTGGTCCAAAGATGGGAAAACTATTTTTTATGCCCTCCCGGGAGAAATTCCGGAAAACTCTGTCTTACCTAATGATTATAAGGAAAATAAATTCCAGACAGCAGACACTTTCTGGAAAGTTAATGTCAAAACTGGTGAAAAAACTCGTTTAGTCGAAATCAAAGAAATGGCTGACTCTTTTGATGCCAGCCAATTATTTCTAAATCAAAGCGAGAGCCTACTTTTCTTTGTGAATAAAATTGACGGAAAATTGTACAAAATCATTCTTTAGAAGTCATTGACTGGGGTTGGTTTTTCAAAACTATAAAACATAACCAAAACAAAACAGCTAGGTCGTTTTTAAAATAAGTGCTATCAAAAAGACCATGGATTAAGATATACGTCAAAATGCCCAGGACCAAGATTCTAAGCTTATCTTGGTTTTTATTTATCCAAAGATCTTTTAAGAGAAAAAAAACCAGGCTTAGAAAGCCTCCTAGACCCAAGATTCCACCAGAAAGCCAAAAATTAAAATAGATGTTTTGCGGATGAGGCACCGCCCATTCTAAATAAGGAGGGAAGAATTTTTGATAAGCTAAATATTTCTCTTGGAAGTTGGCGGCTCCGATACCAAAGATAGCATTATCCGAGCCTATCTTCCGGGCGGATTTCCAAATCATCCTTCGTGAAGCCAGTGAGGAGCGATTATCCAAACTCATTAGACTTTTAAATTTTGGTTTATCGAGCTGAAAAGAAAGAAGGGAAATAAAAATAAAAAGTAACAGAATAATCGCCTTGAGGTTCTTTTTTTTGGTAAAAAATTCTTTTTTTTGCCAGAGAATCATAACGGTTCCTAAGAAAACAGCCACAAAAGCAGCATAAGAAGCTGTAAAAAGCAGAGCAACTAAAGTGATAACAGCCATTGCAATCTCTTTTTTTTGCTTTCCAGAAAAAAAATATCTCCAAAAAAGAATGATTATTCCTGGAGCCAGTTGCATTGCTAAATAATTCGGAGAATTATAAAAGGCCGCTAGGCGATTGTCATATGTCACCTTTCCTAAAATTAAATAGGCCAAAGCAATGGTAGCCACTGAAAAAGAAGAGTACGCGTAAGCAATAAAGATATTTTCTGCCCTCTCTTTTGGGATGACATTTGCAATAATAAGCATAAAAGCTATAGGCAAAAGAAACCAGCCCTTAATTATCCCCAGAGATTGCAAAACATTCCCATTTAAAAAAGCTGAGACAAAAAGACCTAATAGTATCAGCCCTCCGCTAATGATATACCTTTTATAATTGTTATAAAAAAAGACCCACTTAGTTTTTGGCTGAAAAAACAAAAGCCACCAAAAAATGCTCCCAATAATTAATATTTCTAAGATATTTGTGCTAAAAAACGACAGTTTTATTCTAAAAAGATAAAGGGGCAAGAAAAAAACTGTAAGATAAAGGAAGTTTTCCAGATTAAGATATTTTTTCATTTTTTTCTTCTATATTAGAAAAAGCAATTAATATAAGTAGCAATGTCAATACTACGGGGGAGTAGATGCCTGTCTCTACTATAGAATGAACAGCAAAAATAACAAGACTCAAGGCTACGCCGAAATATATTTTTTCTTTTTTCGCTTTTTTTAAAAAAGTTCCGATAGCTACTATTAGGAGGCCGCTCCAGCAAAGGACAGCTGGGATTCCAGACT
>JBBREE010000007.1:0-41151 GCA_038203255.1 Candidatus Moraniibacteriota bacterium
TGACAACCGCATCAGAGTGTGCTATGATGGAATGTCCCAGATTTTTGAGAATAAGGGACTGCGTGATATAATTGCCAGAGAAACGCTGGCAAACGAAGTTCTTTTACAAATTAATAATTCTTCAGAAAAAGACTTGGAAAAAGAATTCTCCCTTGATGGAGAAAAATTAACTATTTCAATCAAAAGAGATAAAAAATAGAGGGAGGAGAAAAATGCTTGTTGCTATGTTTGAAGTTGTTAGTAAGATACCGCCTTTTTGGGCAGGAATTTATTTACTGGCTGTGGTATTTTTTTTAATCTTTTCACTTAGGCAATGTCTAAGAGAGGTTGAATGTAGTGAAATGGAAAGTTCAATGAAAAAATAACAACATGAGTCGGAAATTTTTCCGGCGAGGAGGTGTTATGTTTCAAAATTTTCCTTGGGATAAACTTGGAGAAATAAACCCGGTATCTATTTTTCTTGTCGTCGGCGTAATATTTTCTCTCGTCTTGATCCTGATGAGGTATTGGCCGATTGATAAGAAAAGAAAACAAATTAAGAACTGATAAAACTTTTTTTAAGAGGTGATATCATGAACAGTAGTTATTATCCTCAAACGGGGAAGAAAGGACGCTCGTATACCGAGCAAAAAAAAGAAACCGACTGGGAGAGGTTATATGCGACTTGTCTGTCTTTTGTGATAAGTCTAATATCCAGTCCTTCCATCGTGGCAATTATTGTCAAACACTGTTGCTTCACTATGTCAGGACTAGGAATGTTTCTCCTTGGAGGGGTAATTTTTTTATTAACTTTCTGTTTACTATTTCTTTTCTTTCTGTTAGTAATATCAAGTATTCGCAGAAAAATTAATCTTTAGGGGGAAGTTTTCATTATGAAAGTCTGCCCCGTATGAGCCCGGTGATTTTTAAAATCATCGGGCCTTTTTTTAATTCTCCTTAGCCCTTGCAATTTATCAAAAAGTATGCTATAATAGATTTATGAGTGGTTAAGAGTGGCCATTCTAAAGGAAAAAATACGGGTTAAAGACCCGTTTTATTATTTTTACGAACTACTAATTTAATACGAATATACGAATATACGAACAAAAAAATGAAAAAGAATTACAATAAAACTAAATATTCATTGCAAATAATCACTTTGGTGTTTGGTTTTGTATTTTTTATTTCATCGGCGCAGGCTAGCGAAATTACTCCGGATAATATCATAAAATATGTAAACTTGGCACGTGAGGCGCAAGGAGTGGAAATTGTTGTCCCGAATGCAAAATTAATTCAAGTGGCGAAAGACAGATTAGACGATATGATCGCTAAGGGATATTTTGCCCATACTTCTCCAAGCGGAGTAGAGCCGTGGTACTGGTTTCAAAAAGAAAAATATGATTATCACTTTGCCGGAGAAAATTTGGCTATCAATTTTTCTTCAGCCGAAAGCGAACAAGCGGCTTGGATGAAAAGTCCGTTGCATCGCAAAAATATTTTGGACTCCAAATATCAAGAAATTGGTGTGGCGGTGGGGGAACAAAAAGTGAACGGACAAACTTCCATCTTGGCCGTGCAAGAATTCGGAACGACTTTTATCGGTGTGTCACAAGGAAAGCAAAATTTTTCTCCGTTGCCAAAAGAAGATGCTATAAAAAATGCTGATAAAATTATTCCGCAAGTTTTGGCCGTGAAAAATATCGCACCGGAAAAAAATGTTTCCGGTTGGTTTGAAAAGAATAATCCAGAGATATTAGCTCAGGGTTTTATAGTTTCTTCTTTCATCTTGATGTTTTCTATGGCTCTTATGGCTGTAGCCTTTCTAGCGGTAGCAATGGATAAGATTTGGATGATTTCGAAGAAGAGAAAACAAGAAGACGGAATGACTAGTTGAATGTAAGAAAATAAACTGAATTTTTTAAAACCGGGCTCTTATGTGCTCGGTTTTTGTATTTCTTGGATTTGCGGTAAAATACAAATATGGAATATAAATATCAAGCGATAATTTTAGGCAAAATAGACATCGGGGAAACTGACCGGATGTATGTTTTTTATACTAAAGAAGCGGGTAAAATCCGTTTGGCGGCGTATGGAGTCAGGAAACCGCACGCCAGACTGGCGGGAAATCTGGAGACTCTCATGCACTGTGAAGTTTTCGTGGCGCGTGGTCGCGGGAGGGGACGTATCACAGGCGTTTTGCCGGTTACTACTTTTTCCGGAATTAAAAGCGATTTCAATGCTTTGGAAAAAGTCTTTTGGGTTTTCGGTATTTTTGATCGCCTGGTGACGCAGGAAGAAAAAGACGAGGGAATCTTTGAGCTATTACTAAACTATCTTATCGCAATGGAAGGATTAGACCGTGTGGATGAGACAGATAAGGCAAAAGTTGATCTTTTAACTTTCGGTTTTATCTTCAAATTATTCCAATTCCTGGGTTATGGCTTGGAAGTTGGGAAATGCGTAGGCTGTGGAAAAAAATTAGAGGTGGGGGAGAATTTTTTCAGCGCCGAGCGCGGAGGCACGATTTGCAAGGATTGCTCAACTCACGAGATGAAGCGCGTCAGGATAACAGACGAAAGCATAAAACTTATTAGGATCTTTTTAGAGAATAAGATGCTGAATCTAGGTAGGATAAAAATTGAGGGAAAAAGTTTAGGTAATTTAAAGATTGTGGCAGCGGAAACTATTCGGTGGATTGTGGAATAAATGATTCTTTTTTATTTTTAATCCTATGGTATAATATAAGCAAGGCTAAAAAAGCATAAAATAAAAATCTATGTCTCTTTTCGACATTAAAAATAAACTCTATAAAAAAGAGCCGGCGGAGGATCTTTTTAAGCACGGAGTCAGCCAATATGATCCGGGAGTGCAAAAAGAGAGAATCGAGATTTCCAAAGAAGAGGATCTGTGGCTGGAGAAAAAATCTGGCTTTGGAGTTTCAGAGAAGAAAGCTATTCGTAAAGGAATGTTGGCGCTGGGCGTCATCCTAGGCATTATTTTTATAATGCTGATAACTTTTGAAGTGAGAAGGGTGGTTTTCAACAGTGATTCCTCTGCGGTTTCTATTGCCGGTCCAAACCAAGCTGATAGCGGGCACCTGATGACTTATGAAATAACTTATAATAATGGGAACTGGGTAAATGTGAAAAATGCTAAATTGAAAATCACTTATCCTGATTATTTCCAGCCGGAACTCCAAGCGAATTTCAAAGAAGAAAATCCTACTTCTGGAATATACGATTTGGGGACGCTCACAGCTAAGGGAACCGGCAAGGTTGTTTTCAGTGGGCGAGCCTATAGCCCTAAGGGAGCGTTAATCTACCTTAAGGCGGAGCTGTCCTATCAACCAGCTGGTTTTTCCGGTGAGTTTAATACTAGTAACCAACTTGGGGTTAATATCGTTCCGGCACCACTTGTTTTGGAAATTCAGGGACCGCAAAAATTGACAAGTGGAGACGCGATTGATTATGTGGTAACTTGTAAAAACGATGGGAAGGAAGTGATGGATGATTTGCAATTGAATTTATCTTATCCAGATAGTTTTATTTTTGCTTCTGCTACTCCGCCGGCGGAAAAGGATAATAATAGTTGGAAGATTGGCAGTCTCAAATCAGGGGAAACAGAAAAAATAGTGATTAGCGGGAAAATGGATGGACAAAATGGGACAACGAAAGTAGCCAGTGTTTCTGTTGGCGTAGTGCGCGGAGAAAAATTATTGAGTTATAATAATGAAAGTTTTAGTACCCAACTTGTTACTTCGCCACTCATAGTTTCCCAAACAGTTAACGACAAGCAAACTCTTAATGTGAATGCCGGAGACACCTTGTCTTTTAGGATAAAATACCGAAACAGTGGGAGCATCGGGCTTCGTGATGTGATTATGACAGAGAAATTAGATAGTTCTGTTTTGGAGTATGCTTCCTTGGATATGCGGGGCGGTAATTTTGATGCTGTAAATAATCTAATTTCTTGGAAGGCTTCGGATATTAAGGATTTTAAAAATTTAAGTCCAGGCCAAGGAGGTGAGATAAATTTCTTAATCAAACTCAAAAGTAATATTCCTTTGACGGACGATAATAAGAAAAATTTTGTCATTTCAAGTTTGGCGAGCATTGACAGTCCAGATATTCCAACTCCCATTTCTTCCAATAAAATCATTTCCAGCAATCAAATGAATATCAAAGTTAATAGTAAGATGCTTTTAGAAGAAAGTGGTTTTTATAATGATATGACTATCGCGAATACCGGCCCGATTCCCCCGCGCGTAGGACAAGAAACGACCTACACTATCCACTGGAAAGTAAGAAATGTTTCCAATGATATTAGTAATGCACAGGTTTCGGCTTCCTTGCCAACCAATGCGGTTATGACTGGGAAATTTTTTCCTGAGAATGCCCGGGTAAATTATAATGAGAGGACGAACGCTCTGATTTGGGACATTGGGAAAATAGATGCTGGTAAGGGAATATTAAATGATCCGCTGGAGGTGGCCTTTCAAGTTAAGATTAAGCCGTCGCCTGATCAATCCAGAAAAGAAGTGGGGATTTTGGGCATTTCCACTTTCAGCGCGGACGATCTTTTTACCGGAGAGCATCTGTCAGTTGCCTCTGAGGCGAAAGATACTAACTTGTCGGAAGATAAGGAATTAATGAAGATGGAGGGTGGTCGAGTAGCTAATTAGCAGGGAAGAATAAATTGATGAAAAGGATGTTTAAGATTATTAGGAAAAATGAAAAAGCTAGAACAGGAGAACTCTCAACCAAAAGCGGGAAAGTTAAAACTCCGTTTTTTATGCCGGACGCGACGCGAGGTTTTGTGAAATCTTTGAGCAAAAATGATTTAGGCTTGGTTGGAGTGGTCCCGATGGTGGTTAATACCTATCATTTGTTTTTGAATCCCGGCATGGAACTGATAAGACATGCGGGAGGCGTGCATAGTTTTATGCATTGGGATGGACCACTTCTATCGGACTCAGGTGGTTATCAAGTTTTTTCGCTCATTCATAAAAATCCTAAGAGGGGGAAGATTACAGAAGATGAGGTGATTTTTCATTCTCCGATTAGTGGAGCAAGAAATACTCTAACTCCGGAAAAATCCATTGAGATTCAGTTTGATTTGGGCGTGGATATGATGGTGTGCTTGGATGACGTCCCGCCGAATGATTATTCTAAGGAAAAAATTTCGGCAGCTGTAGAGCGCACGATTCGTTGGGCGGCGCGTTGCAAGGCGGAATATGCCCGGCAGATTGAAACGCGGAAAATTTCTGAAGAGAAAAGACCGTTGCTTTTTGGGGTGGTGCAAGGCGGGGAGTATCTTGATTTGAGGAAACATTGTGCCCAGGAGCTGGTGGAAATTGGATTTGACGGATATGGTTTTGGAGCGCGTCATGTGGACTCGGAGGGGAAATTTATGGAAGAAGTGATGCGTGCGACCGCTAGCTATATCCCAGAAGAATCCCTACGGTTCGCGCTTGGAGTGGGGAAGCCGGAAGACATCGTACGTTGCCATTCTTATGGCTGGGATATGTTTGATTGTGTTATTCCAACGAGAGAAGGGCGTCACGGGAGGATTTTCCTATGGAAAAATAAATCTAATTTAAAATTAAAAACAGATAAAATTGAAGATGAGGAAGAATCTTTTTACGAAACGATTAATATCAATAATGGTAAATTTAAGGATGATTTTTCACCGGTTTCGGAAGGATGTGATTGTGAACTTTGTACGAATCATACACGTGCTTATCTCCATCATCTTTTCGCATCCAAAGATCCATTGGGTGGGCGGTTGGCTTCAGCGCATAATTTGAAGTTTTATACGCAACTTATGAAAAAATTAAAAGAAGATGACTAAATATCTTTTTTGATTTTATTTTTATCCTTTTGAATATGAAAAGAGGTAGGGAGTCTAAATTCCAGACCTTTTTTCAAATCAGCTGAAGGATTTTTGATAGCCGGGTTAACCAATATAAGATTTTCCGGGCTGATTTTTTTGATTTTAGCTATTTCAAGAAGTGTGATATCGCGGTTAACGCGAGTCTTGGAAAAGTCTAGTTGAAATTTACCTTTCTCCGATTTAAGTTTGTTTTCTTTGATGATTTTTAGAATGGCATAAAGTTTTCCGGGATAGTTGATATTTTCTTGGTATTCACTCAAAATGTGTAGGAGATAATCGACGCTAGTTTTGTTTTTTTGGGGAACGTTAATGGTCTGGCCGGACACTAATTCTTTTTCCTTTGCGCCTGGGCAGAGAGGTTTAAATTTAATATTATCATTGATGGATTCTAGGAGTTTTGATGCGGGGTCTATATGTAATAACCGCGTGAGATTTTCCAAAGTGTCACCTTCTCTGGTTTTGTAAAATCCGTTGCTCAAATTTTCTTTAATTTTGCTATTTATTTCTTTTTCCATCCACTGATAGAAAGCTTCTTCTTTGATTTCTCTTTTTTGTGGGATGACTAATTTTTTTCCTGGTCGAATATTTCTACATTCCTCATACCATTCAGAGTAACTTTCCACGGGAAGAGGATTAAGTCTAGAGAGAAGAGGAAGAGAGGTTCCGAATTTTTCGGCCACTTCAGAAAGAGTTTCGTTTCCTAAGGTATAGTTTCCTTGAGCGTGGATTTTTTCAAGTGGCATCGCCAACTCTTCTTGAGGAAGATATTCCAAAAAAGAATTAGTGAAACTTCCATTATAGGCCAAAAGAGCCAGGTCCCAATTTTTCCCTAGCTTCTCATAGCTGTAGCGCAGATGGGTGGCACAGAGTTCAGCGCTTCTCACCGGATCGAGTCGTTCGTCATAATCATCGTTGACGATCATTTTAAATCTCTCCAAACCGGCAGTTTCTTTGGTGATTTGATAAACACCGACTGCACCTTTGCCTGAAATATCACTCGATTTAAAATGGGATTCGGCGATAGCCAAATAGATGAATTTTTCCGGGACGTTATTTTCTTGGAAAACTTTCTTAATGTCTTCTAGCCAGGAATGCATCTTACCCAAGCCTTCCACAATTCCTTTTTCGTAATTTACTGTTCCTGGGGAATATTTTTTGTGCCAATTATTAAAGATAGCTTCCCGGGTAGTTTCATTTAGGGTGATGTGCTGGCCTTTTTCCAATTGTTCGCGAAAAGTTTCTCCGAGGACATCTGTCTCTTCTTGCTGGATATCTTCCTGGGTTTCCTGAGTAATATCTTCTTTGGTTTGGTCAGTGTTTTTTTCTTCTAATTCTTCTCCGGCCGCAGTTTTGTTTTTTTGGTTATCTTTTGAATTTTCAAAAACATTAACTCCGGCCGCCACAGCTACTCCGGTTGCTAGGGCCTTTACAGAAAGAGCTAAAAAATCCCGGCGACTAAGTTTGGGATTTTCTTCTTCGGGCTTATTGTTGTTTGGTTTATCTCCGTGAGGAATGGGTATTTCGTAACTCATATTTTTATTATATATTAAAAACGCATAATAACAAAAAATTATTTGACTCTCAAGAAGAATGAGGGTAAATTAGATAGACGTAAATAGAGAAAACATTATGCATAAAAATCAGTATAAAAACTTGGAACTGCTGGCACCGTCAGGCTTGCCTCGCCAAAGTAAAAAAAAGATTAAGCTCGAACTGCTTGCGCCGGCTGGTAATTTGGAGAAACTTAAATACGCCCTGGCTTATGGCGCAGATGCAGTTTATGCGGGCGTGCCGGATTTTTCATTGCGCACTCGTATTAATCATTTTGATGAAAAAACTTTACGAGAAGCCGTTGAATTCGCCCATCTTCACAAGAAGAAAATTTATATCACGCTTAATATTTATGCGCATAATGTCCATCTGGAAAAAATTAAAAAGCATCTGAAGTTCTTAGGGGAGTTGGGGAGTTTAAGAAGAGGGGTGGACGGAGTGCTTGTGAGCGATCCGGGGATAATAAACCTGGTGAAAAAATATTTGCCGAGGGTGGACATTCATCTTTCCACTCAAGCTAATGCCACCAATATTGAAGCAGTGAAATTTTGGGCTGGTATTGGCGTGACGAGAATTGTTTTGGCGCGCGAGGTGACGCTAGAAGAAATTAAAGAAATAAAAAAGGCGGTGCCAAAAATGGAGCTCGAATATTTCATCCACGGCGCGATGTGTATGAGTTATTCCGGTAGATGCATTTTGTCTAAATGGATGAGCGGGAAAAGTGCTAATTTAGGAGATTGTACGCAACCTTGTAGATGGGCGTATGACTGTAAATCCGAAATCCAAAGCACGAAATCCGAAACAGATTATAAATTAGAAAATAAAAATTCAAAAAACGATGAAAGTTTAATTACTACCGTTATTGATAAAAAAGGAGAGCTTGAGGTTGATTTAGAAGAGGATCAGCACGGAACATATTTTTTTAATAGTCGAGATTTGAATTTGTCTTCGCATATAGAGGATTTGGCGGAAGCGGGCGTGACGTCTTTTAAAATTGAAGGGCGGGCCAAGAGTGCCTATTATGTTTCAGTAGTTACGCGTGCTTATCGCAAAATTATAGATGCTTTGGATAAAAAAAATCTAACTAAGACAATCAAAGAACAACAAAAAGAATTAGATACTTTAGTAAATCGTGGATATACCAAGGGATTTCTTTTAGGGGGAGAGCCGGAACATAATTTCGAGGGAAAGTTGAGTTCGGCGACGCATAAATTTGTGGGACAAATTGAGGGGCACAAAAAAATAGCGGGCAAAAATTTCAACGTGGTTTTTGTGCATAATGAAATTTTTTTGAAAGACAAAGTTGAAATCGTGACGCCGAAAGGAAACATTTACGTTAAAATTAGAAAAATCCTCAATGACAAGGAAGAGAGGGTTCTTGAAGCACACGGCGGGCACGCTAGAAGATATTATTTTGAGTTTGATAAGAATGCGCCGAAAGGGAGCTTGATGAGAAAAAAAGTTTAAGTCAGGATACGGATGAGGGTGCGGCCGATGAATTTGTTCCGCACAACTAGAGTGATGAAATCGAAAAGGAGATTACGCACGGGATAGAAAAGGATAACGACAATTAGCATAGCTTCATGCAGGCGCTTTTCAAAGAGAGAGTGCCTTATTTTTTTGGCTTTGTATTTCGGATTAAGAATAGTCCGCGCGATTTCCTCTCCGGAAATGAGGGCTTGATAGATGCCTTCACCGGTGAAACTGTCAGCCAGTCCCGCCGCGTCGCCGGCCAAAAAGACGTTGCCGAAGTGCCAGCCTCGGTAGTCGCAATTAATGAGAAAGGTTTCGCGAGAGGCAGTTTTCAAGGGAATGTTTTTTTCTTTAGCCCATTTCTCAAATTTTTTCTGCGTCCGAATGGGACTGTAGGCTTTTTGCGGATAGCCGTATCCGATCGAGACGTGATCATAATGCGGGAAGATCCATGAGTACCAAGCACTAAAAAGGTCGGTGTTGAGATAGATTTCAAAATCTTTGAAACTAACTTTCGGCAATTTATATTGCACCGCCACACCGGCCAAGCGCGTTTTGATTTTGAGAAATCGCCGGACGATTGAATTGGATCCATCGGCGCCGATCAAGAATTTGTAAGCTATTTTTTCTTGTCCATTCACCCAAAGAAAATCTTTCTCAATTTTACCAACGTGAGCATTGGTGCGAACAGTCACATTTTTGCCAAGTTTTTTAAGTTGCCATTGACCCAGATTTTTCCGGTCAACGGTGTAGAAAAAAGCCTCTCCAAATTTTATGCATGAACGAAAATGTGGCGAGTTAAAAAAAATCTCATCGTATTTGTGATCGATGATTTCTTTAGGGAGGTTCAGATATTTGATGCTTTTTCGTGTAAGACCTCCGGCGCATATTTTCGGGCCAATTTCGGTGTTTTTTTCCAATAGTAAAACAGACTTCCCGGCGTCACCCAGAATTTTCGCGGCGTTGAGCCCTCCCGGGCCGGCTCCGATGATGATTGTATTATATGTTTCCATTTGATTATCTTTTAGTATAGGGGAAGAAAAAGAAAAAGCAATTTTTATTGAATGTTAAAAAACTCTTTACATAATCCTAAGAAATGTTATAATAAAAGTAACAAAACTGGTAGCGAGTAACCATATTATTTATCAAAAACATTACGTAAATTAATCATATTTGTAACGCTCTTTGTAAATATATTCCACCAGATAAAACTCACTCCAGATCGTTTCCAACATCTAAAGTGATGAATTATTCTAAAAGATTCCAATGCAAATCATCCGCCAATTCAAGGAGATTAGTAAATAATCTATCAAAAAGAACCATATCCGAAACATTGACGGGACTAAAATTGGCAGACGTTCCATATTTTTTTTAGTTTTTATTTTTGTTTTAGCAATCATAGAAAAGTGTTAAAAATTAGGCAGTCAATATTCCTCAAGAATATACCTAACTTTAGCACTCTTCTGCTGTTTACTAAATACCATTTAACAATAAAAAAAATATGCAACATAAAAAATTTAAAATTATTTGGTTTCTCGCGGTTTTTTTTGCTTTGCCAAATTTTGCTTGGGCGACGCCGAGTGTTTCAGGTGTTTCCGGTGCGCTTTCGGATGGAAATTCGGTTACCATAACAGGAAGTTCTTTTGGTGCATCTCCCAATGTCTTGCTATTTGATGATTTTGAATCAGGAACAGTTGGGCAAAAAATTAAAACGGGGGCGGGCTCAGCCAAATATGGACAATGGGTTGATTCAAAAAATAAAACGTATTATGGAAATAGTGCCAAAATAAGTGGCTCTCAGTCCTTTACCTCGAACATGGCTGGTCCAACTCACGAACATCAAATAATCGCTAAATTACCCTATGGTACAAATGAGTTTTTTTCGTCTTACTGGATATACTTGCCAGAATCTAATAGATGGCCTGGAGAAGATGATCCAAATAGAATTAATTGGAAACAAACCTGGGTACTGGGTGACGGAGAACCCGATGGGATAGGTCCGAGTACTTATGATAATTCTACGGTAGATGATGATGTAATTATTCCTTCGTTTATGGGTGATGTAGACAATTTAAATAGTTCAGCCGTAACAGGAAATAGTTACTCGCAAGATCCAAAAATATCTACTAAGTGGCTATCCCTTCTGATGCATAAAGGTCAGTGGCTTCGTATATGGGTATATATGAAAGGATCATCGGGTAATGACATAAAGGACGGCGAAACATCTATTTGGTCTATGCAAGGGGGCGCTTCTGTAAAAGAGAACCTTTTGGGAAGAAATATTTACAACCTACACACGGGTGGTGCTTGGGACACATACAATGTTAATGCTTATGGCCGGTTAACTGAAAACTGTACGCCATCTTTTGACGACGTCTATATTGCCACCGGCCCCAACGCCCAAGCCCGAGTCGAAGTCGGCAATGCTTCAACCTATACCGCTTCCACCAAGCTCACTATCCTCACTCCCATTTCTTGGGGAAGTAGCAGCATTTCCGCCCAAGTCAACAAAGGAAATTTTACAACAGGCCCAGCTTATCTCTATGTCTTTGATTCCACCGGAGCAGTCAACGCCATCGGTTATCCCGTCACTTTTGGCACCAGTGGCCTCGACACCTCCCCTCCAAGCATATCTTCCACTTCACCCACCTCCTCATCCACCGGTATCATCAAAAACTCCCCCAACACTATCATCTTCAACGAAAACATCAACTGTGCTACTGTCAACACTAGTAGTGTCACTATGTCTCCAAATAATATTTCTTCTATCTCTTGCAACAATTCTGTTATTACTATCACTCCGACTAATCAAGCTGATTCTACCCCTTACTCCCTAACAGCAAGTACTGCCATTACCGATACTTCCGGCAATCATCTAGCCTCTCCTTACACTTTCTCTTACACTACCGCCACTCCATCAGCCACTTGTAATACTGACGCCACTTTGTGTACTAACTCTACAGAGTGTATAAATAATCACCCAACCTACAACTTCTGTTTAGGAGAAACTCCCGCTTGTAAACAAACTGCTTGCAATAGTGGTTGTTCCAATGATAATTGGTATCTTTGCACCTCTTCTACTGATTGCATTGCAGCTAACCAATACTGGTGGGAAAACGCTTGTCGTACCACCCAAGAACCCCTTACCTGGTATGGAGTAAATCTTTTAACTAATCCTAATCTCACCACCTGGTCAAATGGTTTACCCACCGGTTGGAGTAGTTATCAAGCTGCTAACGTAGAACAAGTCCCTATGGGTGCCAGGGTCTTTGATGGAGGACACATCTTACAATCATCCATCATTGAACCGGAAACTACCTATGTCTTTGCCTACAACTTACCGGTAGTAAATGGAAGCTTAAAGATTTGGTATTATAATACTGACATTTTTAACTATGAGAGCGGTACCATAACCGGTACTTTCACTACGCCCGCTGAACCCATATCCGATCACGGTATCTATTTCGGTTCCATGCCTGGCAGTGACAACATCATCAGTAACATCGTCCTAAAAAAAGCCCTCACCGCTAACTGTGCCACTGATCCCACTCTCTGCCTCGACGAAACATCCTGTACCACTTCTCATTGGAATTATTGCACTAACGTCTGCCAAACAGCTCCTTGCATCTTGCCACCATCCACTCGCTCAGATGTTAATGAATCTGCAGATGTCACTACCGCCGATGCTCTTCTCACTCTAAGACATTCCCTGGGACTTTCAATGGTAAGTACGGCTTGGATGAATCTTCCGGACACCGGAGACGTTAACTGTGACAGTGTTTCCGCTTCTGTGGATGCTCTTTTAATTCTGAGATATTCTTTAGGGATGTCTATGGAGGGGACGGGGTGGTGTGAGGGATAGAGGGTTTTTGACAGTGAGTGGGAGGTGTGATATAAAGAAAGTACCTTCGGGGTTTGGCTCCCGGAGGAAAAAGTGGATATAATCAAGGCGCCCTGAATTTGAGTCGGGGAAACTAGATGGAACCGCGAGAATAATCTCGTTCTAGTAATTTAAAGATACTGACAGGTATTTTTGAGTTATGAGAACGGGATTTTTTTTAATTTATTAATTTTGTATGTCGTACTTGGTCTTTTAGTTTGGGTATGAAATATTTATACTAAATACAAGATACTATATACTAGATACTGATAAAATATGGATGAAAAAAAAGAAAATATGATGGAAAAAATTGTATCATTAAGCAAGAGGCGTGGTTTTGTTTTTCCGTCGAGCGAGATTTATGGCGGATTTGCGGCCGTTTATGATTATGGAACATACGGCGTGGAATTGGCGAATAACATTAAGGCGGCTTGGTGGAAGGCGATGGTACAGGAAAATGAAAATATTGTCGGATTGGATTCGAGCATTTTTATGCACCCGCGTGTTTGGGAAGCTTCGGGACACGTAGGTGGGTTTTCTGATCCATTGGCGGAATGTCGAAAATGCCACACTCGGAGCCGGGTGGATCATCTCCTGGAAGAAGCGGGAGTTTTTGCGGATGAGAAAATGAGCGAAGAGGAAATTAATAAACTGATGCAAGAAAACAAGGACAAAGTGAAATGTCCAAAATGCGGAGAAAAAAATTTTTCGGACGCCAAAAAATTCAATCTATTGGTCAAATCAAACTTGGGAAATTTCACTGGCGATTGGGACAAGGATCCGAGCTATCTCCGCGGGGAAACCTGTCAGGGGATTTACATCAATTTCAAAAATGTCTTGGACTCCACCCGTATGAAAATCCCTTTCGGGATTGCGCAAATTGGCAAAGCTTTTAGAAATGAAATCACCGCTCGCCAATTCATTTTCAGAAAACGTGAATTTGAACAAATGGAAATGCAGATGTTTTTGGCACCGGCGGGAGCGATGGATGTGTATGAAACTTGGAGAAAAAGAAGGTGGCAATATTATCTTGATCTCGGAATCAAAAAGGAAAATCTCAATTGGCACGAGCATGAGAACTTGGTTTTTTATGCCAAAGCCGCTTGGGATATTGAATATAAGTTTCCATTTGGATTTAAAGAGTTGGAAGGCATTCATTATCGCACTGACTATGACTTATCTCAACATTCCAAATTTTCCGGGAAAGACTTGTCATATCAAGACCCGAAAACGAATGAGAAATATATGCCACACGTAGTGGAAACGTCAGTGGGAGTGGATCGGACATTTTTGGCGGTTCTGACTGAAGCTTACACGGAAGAAAAATTAGAGGACGGTAGTGAAAGAATAGTTTTGAAATTTACCAAAAAATTGGCGCCGGTCAAAGTGGCGGTTTTTCCGTTGCTCAAAAACAAGCCGGAACTGGTTTCAAAAGCGAGAGAAATTTATGATACACTAAAGAAAAAGTGGATGTGCGAGTTTGATGACAATGGTAATGTGGGAAAAAGATATCGCCGTCAGGACGAAATTGGAACGCCGTATTGCATCACAGTGGATTTTGAAACGCTGGAAGACGGCGCAGTGACAATCAGAGACCGTGATACAATGAAACAAGAGAGGGTTAAAATAGAAGAATTGGAAAGTTATTTGGCGGAGAATCTAGCGTGATTCTCTAATTGTTCATAAAAACTGAGGAGGTAGTCTATGTGTTCTCCAACACCATTTATTGAGGCTATGAATGAAGTGGCGCGTGAAGAAATAATTCAAAAAGCAGAGGAGGAAGAAGCAAACCTAGAGCTGGAGAAAGAATTTCAGCAAATGGAAAAAAGGCCAGAAATAACGGACGGTGATGATTGATGGAAATTGTCGTACAGAGCCGGCGGGAAAACCCAATGGCTCTCAAAATTAAAAAAAGTAATTAAAAAAATATGAACATCCAGGAGATATATAAAATGTCGATAGAATTGGGGAGTAGAAACGATTTTCGTTCAAAAAAAGAAATCGAGGAATATTTGAAGGAAAAGAATGAGGAATATAAAAATTTGCCCAAAGACAAACAAAAATATTTTGATCAAGAAAAATTGACCAATCCATATTCTGACTCGCGCATTCATTTTTCTGGTGGAGCTAAGAAAATTAAAAAAGTTTTTGTTAGTATTGATGTTACGCCAGGCAGCCTTATGATTGCTAAGGAATTGGGGGCAGATTTGGTTTTTAATCACCATCCGGTCGGGTTAGCTTTGGCCGGACTTGATGATGTTATGCATTATCAAATTGCTCAGATGGAAAAATTAGGAGTGCCGATCAATATCGCCGAAAAAATGATTCATAAAAGAATTTCTGAAGTGGCGCGAGGGATAAATCCTTCTAATCATTATACTGTGGTGGATGCCGCCAGACTTCTCAAAATTAATTTTATAAATATACATACGCCGGCGGATAATATGGTGGCGCAGTTTGTGACGCGAGCGATTGAAAAAGCTAGGCCAAGGTATGTTAAAGATATTTTGAAAGTGATTATGGAAATTTCGGAATATCAGGAGGCTTCTCGTCAAGGATCGGGTCCGATGCTCTTTTCCGGAGCGGATAAAAATAGAGCTGGGAAAATTGTGGTTTCTGAAATGACAGGTGGCACCGAAGGGTCAAAGGAAATTTATCAAGCCATGGCTAATGCCGGAGTAGGTACAATTGTCGGGATGCATCAGAGCGAAGATCATAGAAAAGCAGCTGAGGAGGCGCATATTAATGTGGTGGTAGCGGGACACATTTCCAGTGATTCTTTGGGAATGAATTTGATTTTGGACGAACTGGAGAAAAAAGGATTGGAAATAATTCCATTCGGAGGGTTAATCAGAGTAAATAGAAATAAGAAAAAATAAATTTATGAAATTTAAAAAAACCACATTAAAAAACGGACTGCGCATTATCACAGTGCCTATGGCGGGAACTCGCACAGCCACGGTCATTGCGATGATTGGTGTCGGGAGTCGGTATGAGACCGACAGAGAGGCGGGGCTGTCTCATTTCATCGAGCATATGCTTTTCAAGGGAACGCAAAAACGTCCGACTACTCTCGACATTTCCACTGAAATGGATGAGATTGGGGGGGAGTTCAATGCGTTTACTTCCAAGGACACGACGGCCTACTATGCTAAAGCAGACGCACGTCACAGCGAAAAAATAGTGGATGTTATTTCTGATATCTATCTCAACTCTAAATTTGAAGAAGCGGAAATCAAAAAAGAAAGTGGCACAATCATCCAAGAAATCAATATGTACGAAGATATGCCGATGAAAAATGTTGATAATGTCTTTGAACAAATGCTCTATCCAAAGACTTCTTTAGGGCGTGATATCGCGGGCAATAAAAAAACGGTGGCTTCTTTCCGTCGTAAGGATTTTATGGATTATACTTCTCGCCATTATATGGCCAATGACACAGTGCTATGCGTGGCGGGGAAATTTGATGAAAAGAAAATTATTGCGCAACTTCGAAAAACTTTTTCCAAAATGGAAAAAAAGAAGGAAATAAAAATTTCTAAAATAAAGGAGGCGCAAAAATCACCGGAGCTCAAAATTCAGTTCAAAAAAACTGACCAGACCCATTTCCTCTTAGGAGTCCGTGCTTATGCTAGACATCATAAGGATCGTTATGCACTCTCGCTCTTGTCCACTATTTTAGGATCTAGCATGTCTAGTCGACTTTTTATCGAAGTACGCGAAAAGCGCGGGTTAGCCTATTATGTCAGAACCGGCGTGGAAGCGTATGAAGACGCGGGATATTTGGCCACTCAAGCCGGAGTGGAACATAAAAATCTGGGCTTGGCAGTGGAAACAATTCTCAAGGAATATGCTAAAATTGCCAGTGAAAAAGTGAGTGAGAAAGAATTGCAAAAAGCTAAGGACTACATTAAAGGCAAATCAGTGATGGGCATGGAGGCTTCGGATGCGGTGGCGATGTTTTTTGTTGGTCAAGAAGTGGACCACGAAAATATTTTGACTTTGGAAGAAAAATTTGCGCTCATAGACAAGGTAACGTCGGAAGATATCCTGCGCGTGGCGAAAAATGTTTTTCAAGATAAAAAATTAAATCTAGCCATCATTGGCCCGCATAAAGTGAATAAAGATCTGAAAAATTTGCTCAAGTTTTGATTAAAGGTTAGAATAAAAGCAGAAAAACTTATAAATTTTCCTAAAGCCGGGCTTTAGGAAACATAGTATTTATGGATGAAATCAGAAAAATTGAAATTTCCACCTCGACCATTGTCAAAACAATTTTGATTCTTTTGGCGTTGGTCTTGCTTTTTATGGTGCGAGATATCGTGATGCTACTTTTTATCGCAGTGATTATTGTGGCCGCTATTGATCCTGCGGTGGACTGGATGCAGAGGAAAAAAATTCCTCGCCCAGTCGGTACTCTTATTATCTATATCATTATGCTGTCTTTGGTAGTCTTGGCCATCTCATTTTTAATCCCACCTATGGCTAAGCAGTTGCATGAATTTTCGGGAAATATTGATAAATATTATATCGGGGCTGAGAGTTCACTCAGTAATTTCGGAGATGTTTTGCAAAAGCAGAATATAGATATCAGCATCGAAAGAATGGCTAATGAAATCGGCAACACAATCGGAAGTCTTCCAAAAAATATTTTCTCTACGACCGTGGGAGTGTTTTCCGGAGCGCTTTCCTTCATAGTAGTTCTCTCGATGGCTTTCTATATGTCAGTAGAAGAAGATGGCATCAAGAAATTTTTCGTTTCCGTTACCCCAGCCAAACACAAAAAATATGCGGCCAGCCTGACTACGCGGATTGAAGGCAAAATTGGGAAATGGGTGGTTGGGCAGATGATGCTAATGCTCATTATTTTCGTCTTGGACTATATTGGACTCACTCTTATTGGAATGCCTTATGCCCTGGTTTTGGCTTTTCTAGCTGGTATTTTAGAAGTGGTGCCGTATGTTGGTCCGATCGCTTCGGCTGTTCCGGGTATAATTGTTGGTTTTTTAATTTCTCCAGTTAAGGGACTCTTGGCTATGCTGGTATATTTTGTCGCTCAGCAATTTGAAACGCATGTAATAGTTCCACAGATTATGAAAAAAGCGGTGGGACTAAATCCGATTGCAACTATCGTAGCCATTCTTATCGGGTTTAAGTTAGCTGGGGTTTTAGGAGCAATTATTGCTATCCCAGCAGCTACTGCTATCAGCCTTTTCATTACCGATTTAATTGAAAGGGAACAGAAATAATATTAGAAATATGCAACAAGGCATCCTATACATCGTCGCTACGCCAATTGGAAATTTAGGCGACATAACATATCGGGCGGTGGAAATCTTAAAAGAGGTTGATTTGATTGTGTGCGAGGACACTCGGACGAGCAAAAAACTTTTGGAGCGTTACGAGATTGCCGCTGCAACAATGTCTTTCTATCAAAGAGTTAGGCAAGGTGGAGCAACTAAACCGGTGCCTAAGACGGATTTGATCATCCGCGAAATTAAAGATGGAAAAAATGTAGCGCTCATTACTGACGCCGGGACACCGGGAATTTCCGATCCGGGCAATCAATTGGTGGCGGAGGCTGTGAAAGAGGGAATTATGGTGGTACCGGTACCGGGCGCTTCTTCTATGACAACACTTGTAAGCGTTTCCGGAATTGATTTGACTCGCTTTGTTTTTTTAGGTTTTCCCCCGCATAAAAAAGGGCGGGAAACTTTTTTCAAAGAAGTGACCGCCTTCAGCTTCCCGGTCGTTTATTTAGAATCTCCACATCGTCTGATGAAAAACTTGGAACTCTTGAAAACTTTGGCGCCGGATAAGAATATTATTCTTGGGAGAGAATTGACCAAAATGTTCGAAGAGATTGTGCGGGGAGATGTTCCTTCTGTTTTGGGATATTTTGAAAATAATCCAGGGAAAGTTAAGGGAGAATTTGTAATTATTGCTTATTAAATTTATGAAAAATAATAAATTTTTTATCACCACACCGGTTTATTATGTAAATGCCAAGCCACATATTGGACATGCTTATACCACGGTAGCGGCAGATGTGTTAGCGCGATTTCATAGATCAAATGGCGACAAGACGTTCTTTCTGACTGGTACGGATGAACACGGAGCGAAAATTCAAAGAAAAGCAGAAGAAGTGGGAAAAGCTCCACAGGAATTTGTGGATGAAATTTCCGGTGAATTTAAAAATCTTTGGGGAAAAGATAAATTGAATATCCAATATGATAACTTCATCAGGACAACGAATGAGGAGCATATTAAGGCGGTGCGAAGAGTCTTGCAGACACTTTTTGACAAAGGCGCTATTTATAAAGGGGAATATGAAGGGCTGTATTGCGTGGGATGTGAACAATTTAAAAATGAAGATGATTTGGTGGATGGTAAGTGTCCGGATCATAACACCGTTCCCGAGTTAATGAAGGAGGAAAGCTATCTATTGAAGATGACTGAGATTCAGGAAGAGCTTTTGGAAAAAATAGAAAAAGATGAATTTAAGATTTCTCCGGAAAAATATAAAAATGAAATGGTGTCTTTTCTTAAGCGGCAGACACTTAATGATGTTTCTATTTCACGCAAGAATGTTTCCTGGGGAATTCCATTGCCTTTTGATGCGTCGCATACTACTTATGTTTGGGTGGATGCGTTCCTTAATTATTTGACCGGATTAGGCTGGGATGGAGATGAGAAAAATTTGCCGGAGATGTGGCCGTTGGATATCAATCTTATCGGAAAGGATATTTTGCGAGTCCATGCCACTATTTGGGCAGTTATTCTTTTGCATTTGGGAATTGAGTTACCGAGAGTGCTCTTTACCCATGGGCATATTCTATCCGGTGGAAAAAAAATGAGTAAAACTCTGGGCAATGTTATCGGGATTGATGAAATGTTGGAAAAATTCGGAACGGACGGTACAAGATATCTTTTACTTAGTGCCGGGGTGTTCGGACATGATATTGATGTAACTATGGAAAGGATGGTTGAAAAGTATAATGCAGACTTGGCTAATGGCTTAGGCAATTTAGTTTCCCGGGTGATGAAGCTTGGAGAAAAAATTTGTTTTGAAAATGATGGTGAACAGATAGCTAAAGCGCAAAGAGCTAATTTTTCTTTGGTTGGGAATGGAAATCTATGGTTTGATAAAGCCTTGGAATATATTTGGAAAATAATCGACACAGACAATAAATTCATCGGTGAAAAAAAACCTTGGGAACTTGTGAAAACTGACGAGGAAGAATTCAAAAAAGTGATGCAAAAACTTTTAGCAGATTTAAATGTGATTGCAGAACTTCTGAAACCTTTTATGCCCGAAACTTCTGAGAAAATAAAAACGGCCCTTGAGACTAAAAAAGTTGAGCCTTTGTTTCAGAGGATAAGGTAATGTTTTGGAAAAAAATAGAGCCATGCATTTTTTCAAATACATGGCCCCCACTAGAGGAGATTATTATCTCAACGCTCATTTTCTTTTTTTGCAATTTTTCTAATCGTAGTCATTATGTCCCAATGTGCTTCGATGGCGGGGTAAAGATATCTTTTTTGACTATGATAGCCATTCATAGTCGATTCTTCTTCCGCCTGGTAGATTACGAGTTGCGGATCCTCCTTAGGAAAACGAATCCACTTGTATTTGTATACGACGGCATTGCCACAGGGATAGGTGTAATGGGTAATCTCTGTGTTTTCTCGTATATCCTTTTCGATGGCCGCCTTTTCTACTGCGGTTAGTGGTCTCGGCTCAATTGTGGCCACGTAGTATAATAGAGAAAAAAGTATAGGTAAAAATATAATGGCTAACACGCATATTGCTGACATCTTGATTGATTTTTTCATCACATTACCTCTTCGGTATAGGTTTTTAAAGAAAAATTTTCTTTATTTATTGAAATAATTACGTTTAACTACTCAATATTATATTATACTCCAAAATAACCAAAAAGTCAATAGCTGGGCGACTAATGCTGAATTTTGGCTGATTTAAAGTAAAAAATATGGATTAAAGATTAAAGAATTTTGTTATTCGCAATGAAAGCCGTTATGTCTTATACTAAATACCAGATACTAGATACTAAATACTGAAAAAATGATTGACACTCACTCCCACCATCCTAATAATAGATATAAAATAATAACTAAACGCTATGGCAAAAAACATAAACATAAAGGTAAAAGAAATATCAATTCGCACACTTAAAGTAAATGGTGTGGATTATATTAGTATTACCGATATCGCCAAGCAAAAAAATCCGATTGAGCCAAAAGATGTGGTAAAAAATTGGATGAGATTAAAGAATACATTGGAATATTTAGGTCTTTGGGAAAGGTTAAATAACCATGCTTTTAAGGGGGTCGAATTCGACCCCCTCCTGAAAAATGCTGGGGGCAAATGAAAATATTGCAAGAGGTTGAGAATAGGAAATTATTAAAATAAAAAATAAACAGAGGGAGAGGCGCATAACAAAATTAATCAAAAACCATAGACTAACTTTATGATCGACACTCACTCCCACCTTGACGACCGGAAGTTCGACGCGGATCGAGAAGAAATGATCCAACGCGCTTTTCGAAGTGGTGTGGAAAAGATGATGACTGTTGGCGCGGGGTTGGGCAGTTCTGAGCGTGCGGTGGAAGTGGCGAAAAGTCACGAGAATATTTTTGCGGTGGTCGGATGTCACCCGGAATATTTTATGCGTCACGGAAGTTGGAGTGAGGAACATAGGGTGAAACTGGAAAAGCTGGCACGGGAAGAAAAAGTGGTGGCGATTGGAGAAATCGGTTTGGAATATCATTCGCACGATGGCATTCCGGTGACACAAGAGCAAAAAGAATTTCAAAAAGAAGGTTTTTTCTTCCAGCTCGAGTTGGCACAAAAACTTCAAAAGCCGGTCGTCATTCATTGTCGCGGTGAACGCGCAGAAGCGGGCGAGAAATATCGGGAAGTCGGTCAAGCCTATGAAGACGCACTGGAAATTGTGGAAAAATTTCCGGATCTTAGTTTTGTTTTCCATAGTTTCGGCGGCCGCTTGGAATTTGCTAAAAAAGTAATGGAGAGGGAAAATATTTATTTTTCTTTCAATGGCAATCTTACCTATGCTAAGCCGAGCGCGGAAATCTTAGAAGTAGTGAAAGCGATTCCTTTGGAAAAAATTATGCTTGAAACTGACTGTCCATATTTGGCGCCGGTGCCGAAACGCGGAGAAAGAAATGAGCCGGCTTATGTGCGATATGTGTGCGAGGCCATTTCAAGGATTAAGGGCGTGACTAATGAGGAAGTGGATGAAATTACGACTAAAAATGCGCTTGAATTTTTCGGCTTATAATCAATGTCTTACGACTGATCTTACTGCCTAGGTTCTATGTTTCCTAAGACTTATTTTTCCTATTATTGACTTTTTTTTCATTTTGTTAGACAATTGACTATGTGGTAGTGCTTTTGGGTGTGTTAACAAAAAACAATAGAAAAGAATATTGTGGAAAATATGGAGGAAAAAAGCACGAAAAACACTGAAAAAGAAAATACATTTTCCGTTATGAGCTTAGCTTGGGAATTGGGATACATCATTACCATCCCTCTCGTAGCTTTCACTCTCGGCGGAAGGTTCTTGGATAAAAAATTAGGGACTTCACCATTTCTGCTTTTGATTGGTGTCGTTCTTGCGATTGTTTTTTCCACGTATACGATTTATAAAAAAATGATAGACGTAATCGACACAAAATAATGGAAATATCATTAGTACCAGAAACAATGTTTCATATCGGAAATTTTCCGTTTACCAATTCACTCATCATGACATTGGTTACGAGCGTCATTATCATTGGCATTTCTTTTTTTGTCCACAAGAATACACGTCTAATTCCGCGAGGCTTTCAGAATTTGTTTGAAGCGATTATCGAATATTTCTTTAGCCTGGTGGATAGTGTGACACAAAATAGAGCAGAAACGAAGAAATTTTTTCCGTTGGTTATGACCATTTTTCTTTTCATCATAATTTCCAATTGGGCTGGTCTTATCCCAGGCGGAGGAACAATCGGGATAAATGAAGTTGTGGATGGGAAAATTATTTTAAAGCCGTTTATCCGAGGAGCGGCGGCTGATCTAAATACTACTGTGGCCATATCGCTTGTGGCTGTTTTTTTCGTTCATTTTATGGGCATTGCCACGATTGGGGCAGTGGGCTATGCTAAGAAATTTTTGGTCAATCCTTTCAAAAAACCCTATTTCATCGGGACGTTTGTGGGTGGATTGGAGTTTATCAGTGAATTGGCTAAGATTATTTCTTTTTCCTTTCGACTTTTCGGCAATGTTTTCGCAGGCGAGGTGCTTTTGATGGTGATGCTGAATTTGGTGCCATATTTTGTCCCATTGCCGTTTTTGTTTTTGGAAGTTTTTGTCGGATTTGTGCAGGCCTTGGTTTTTTCCATGTTGACTCTGGTTTTTCTGAAAATGGCTGTAACGGTAAATGAACATTAGAGTTTGTAAAGTTAAATTAGTTAATTAATTTTTTATATTATTTGGCAATCAGTGACCATAACTCAGTGGGCTGATGAGTCGAACAATAAATATTATGGACGCAGAAGGAGCAAAAAACATTGCCGCGGCAATTGCCATTGGCTTTGGAGCAATCGGACCTGGTATTGGAATCGGAATTTTGGCGGCGAAAGCTATGGAATCTATCGGAAGAAACCCGGAGGCTACCCCAAAAATTCAGGCTAACATGATTTTGGCGATTGCTTTCGCCGAAGCTGTGGCGATTTATGCCTTGGTTATGTCACTTATTATCAAGTTCATTTAGTTTTCGAAATAATCCCAATGAATTTCATTGGGATTAGAACTGACAACTAAAAATAATATTAAATCTATGGAATTGTTAAACAGTCTTGGTATCAACGTAAAACTCCTTATTGCTCAGATTATAAATTTTCTGATTCTGCTTATCGTCCTCTATAAATTTGCTTATGGTCCGGTTCTCAAAATGTTGGATGATCGTACCAAAAAGATTGAAAAAGGCATGAAAGATGCAGAGGCTTCCGGCAAAAAATTGGAAGAAATTGCGGCCACCGAAAAAGGCATTTTGGAAGAAGCTAAATTGCAAGCCAAAGAAATTGTGAAAAGATCTGAAGACGCGGCAGTGACGCAAGCGGAAGAAATTGTGATTACAGCCAAAGAACAAACCCAAAAAATGATTGAAACGGCCACGCGTCAAATTGAACAAGAAAAAACTAAGATTTTGGCGGAAGCTAAATCTGAAATTGCAAACCTGGTGATGCGAGCGACAGAGAAGATTATCGATGAGAAGTTGGATAGTGTTAAAGACAAGGAGTTGATCGAGAAAAGTTTGATTTAAAAGTTATATGAAAATTACAATTAATCAATACGCGAAAGCCTTATACGATGCAACAAACGAAAAACCTCAAGAAGAAATTGAGGGGATGATTTCGAATTTTTTGAAGGTGCTCAAGAAAAACAACCAGATGAAATTGGCGAGAAAAGTGATGGAAAAATTTTCAGATATTCACGACGCGAAAAACGGAATTGTGCAAGTGGAAGTGACGAGCGTTTCAAAATTAGACGAAAAAGTTTTGAGTAAAGTGGAGAATTTTGTGGCCAATAAATACGGAGCGAAAAAAGTTATTCTCAAAAACAAGATAGATGAAAAGATAAAAGGTGGGATAATTCTCCGAGTGGGGGATGAAATGATGGACAGTTCAGTTAGTCGTAAATTGGAAGAATTGGGAAGAATTTTAGTGAGATAATGGAAAATGAATTTTAACTATAACAATGTAATAATATAACTTTATGTCCAAAGACTACATCATTGAACAACTAACTAAGCAAATTGAAAATTTTGAAGCGGTTTCGACTACTGAGAAAGTGGGGACTGTGGTGGAAGTGGGAGATGGCGTGGCCAAGATTTCCGGCCTTTCTGATGCTATGGCGAGCGAAATGTTGGAATTTCCCGGAGGCGTTTTCGGCGTGGCACTCAACTTGGAAGAAGGCACAGTGGGTGCTATGATTTTGGGAAAATATGAAGGCATCAAAGAAGGCGACAGCGTGAAATCAACCGGACGAATTCTCTCTGTGCCAGTGGGTGATATGATGGTGGGGCGCGTAGTTAATCCACTAGGAGAAGCTATTGACGGTAAAGGTGAAATCACTTCCGACACATATTATCCAGTGGAAAAAGTAGCGCCGGGAGTTATCACTCGAAAATCAGTAAGTGTGCCGGTGCAAACCGGAATTAAAGCCATTGACGCCGTGATTCCGGTGGGACGCGGGCAACGGGAACTTATCATTGGAGATCGCCAAACCGGAAAAACGGCCGTGGCCATTGACGCTATCATCAACCAAAAAGGTGAAGATTTGATTTGTATATATGTGGCCATCGGACAAAAGGAATCTAAGATTTCCAGAATTGTCGCAGAGTTGGAAAAGCACGGCGCCATGGATCACACTATTGTTTTGGTAGCAGGAGCTTCTGACCCATCCGCCTTGTCCTTTATTGCTCCTTATTCCGGAACAGCTATGGCCGAATATTTTATGGACAAAGGTAAAGACGTGCTCATTATTCATGACGATTTGTCCAAACATGCTTGGGCCTACCGTCAGATTTCTTTAATCCTCCGTCGTCCACCAGGACGCGAAGCTTATCCGGGAGACATCTTTTATTTGCATTCACGTCTTTTGGAAAGATCAGCGCGCCTAAACGATGGTTTTGGTGGCGGTTCCATTACGGCTTTGCCAATTATTGAAACTCAAGCCGGAGACGTGTCAGCTTACATTCCAACCAATGTGATTTCTATTACTGATGGTCAGATTTATTTGGAAACCGATTTGTTCTATAAAGGAATTAGACCAGCCTTAAACGTGGGTCTTTCAGTTTCTCGCGTGGGTTCAGCGGCGCAGACGAAAGCGATGAAAAAAGTGGCGGGAAAATTGCGACTCGACTTAGCGCAATTTCGCGAATTGGAAGCCTTTGCTCAATTTGGTAGCGACCTTGATGAAAACACTAGGCGTCAAATTGAAAGAGGTCGACGAACAGTGGAAATTTTGAAACAAGATCAATATGAGCCGATGCCGATGGAACAACAAGTGTCCGTGCTTTATGCACTCACCAACGGATTTATCGATGACATTGATGTGGAAAAAGTGAAAGCCTGGGAAAATGATTTTCAGAAATATATGAAAAGTGGTGGCAAAGAAACCCTAGAACTCATTAAGGAAAGAAAAGAATTGTCAGATGAAGTGGTGGCAAGCTTGGAGAAAGCAATCAAGGAATTTAAGAGTGTATATCAAAATGGACACGGGAAATAGTATTATATAATTTTATGGCTTCAACTAAAGACATTCAAAGACGAATAAAATCAGTGGGCAACACTCAAAAGATTACGCGCGCTATGGAAATGGTCAGCGCGGCTAAGATGAGAAAGTCAGTCGCATCTGTTTTAGCCATTCGTCCTTATGCCCACGCCGCTTGGAGTGTGCTCACTAATTTAGAGCGAGCTTTTTCGCAGGGGACAAAGGGTCTTTTGGAAGTGCGAGAAGTGAAAAAAGTTTTAGCCATTGCGGTGACGAGTAATCGTGGACTCTGTGGAGCTTTTAATTCTCAGATTGCCAAAAAAATTCGGGATGAAATTGCGCATCCGGAAAATTTAAAAGTGAATCGCTCGGGGAACAAAAAAATTGAATCCACGCAGGAACATCTTGAAATTGACTTTGTGACCATTGGTCGGAAAGGGGAGGGCGTGGTGCGAAGAAGCGGAAAAAATATCATCGCATCATTTAACGATTTATCCTATTTGCCGGGCGTGGAAGGTGTGCGCGCCGTGAGTAAATTGGTGATTGGTGATTATCTTGAAAAAAAATATGACAAGGTGGTTATTTTCTATACGGACTATGTTTCCGCTATGAGTCAGCAAGCGAAAGTCAGGCAACTCTTGCCGATTTCCAAGATTGATTTGGAAAAGCAAATTGCCGAGATGGACGCCCAGGCCAAAGAATATGGACTCAAGGAACCGCATTTTGAATATAAGGTTGAGCCGACGCCGGAGCTCGTTTTGGAATATATTTTCCCGCGTCTCACTGAAATGCAAATCTACCACGCCATTTTGGAATCAAATGCTTCCAAAGAATCGGCGCGGATGATGGCGATGCGAAACGCGACGGACGCGGCGGGTGAAATGAGAGATGAGTTAACATTTATTTACAATCAGATTAGGCAAGGCAAGATTACTCAGGAGATTGCGGAAATTTCCGCGGGGAGGGCGGCACTTGAAAATTAAACAATTGAAGGGAGGGAGATAGATTTTTATTTTTTTAATTAACTCGCTTCGCTCAGACAGGAATTAAAAAAATAAAAAACTATCCCCCTCGCAATGACAGGTAACGGAAAGTTCTTTGGAAAATTTTGGAGAAAAAAAGAACCGTCACGATTCGCGGTGGCGAAGGGTGACGGCGGGTGGTGTGTTTATATCGCAGGAAAGTTTTCGTTGTCATCAAAAGCCATTAAGATAACATTCCCACAGGTAATGCATACAGGCATTCCTATCGATAAAGCTATTCCAGCATAGATACACTGCCAGAGTGGGCTACAGGGGGTATTTGAGATGATTAGTGTTTTTGTGACTAATTCTATCAAATTTATCACCCCAAGTGTATTAAGGGCCATTCCAGCCAAGAAGGAAATCAACGCGTGAATAATAATTTTAAATCGTGACATGATAGAGCTCCTTATAAATGAACGGTTGATTGTTAATAAAAATGTTATTTTACTACAACTTTCTATTATACTGCAAAACCAGTAAAAAGTCAAGTGCATAAAATTGCTTCGCAATCACGCGCCAGGGGCCTTGAATTTTAATCGGTGAATATTGCTTAATTTGAGAGGTATTTAAAGATTAGGATTCAAATTAAAATAAGTAATCAAGTAATTTATAAAAAGTAATTTAAATATTATGAAAAATATTGGAAAAATCGTGCAAGTAATCGGACCGGTAGTTGATGTGGAATTTCAAGATGGATTGCCAAGAATTTATGATGCGTTGGAAATCAGTCTTCCCGCCTCATCGGCGGGCGCGACCAGTAAACTGGTCTTGGAAACTCATCAGCACACCGGGGGCAACAAAGTGCGGGCGGTGGCCATGGGTTCGACTGATGGACTGAAGCGTGGGATGGAAGTGGTGGATACTGGAAACGCTATAACTGTGCCAGTAGGCGCGGGAGTTTTAGGAAGGATGTTTAATCTTCTAGGAGAAACGATTGATGGGATTGAAACTCCGATTGTTTCAGAAAGAAAAGACCCGATTCATAGGGACGCTCCGAAGTTTGAAGACCAATCTACGCAAGCGGAAATTTTGGAAACCGGCATCAAAGTCATCGATCTCATTTGTCCATTCGTGAAAGGTGGCAAAGTCGGACTTTTTGGCGGAGCCGGAGTGGGCAAGACTGTGGTGATTCAAGAGCTCATCAGGAACATTGCTTCTGAACACGGTGGGTATTCAATCTTTGCCGGTGTGGGAGAAAGAACACGAGAAGGAAATGACCTCTATCACGAAATGAAAGAATCGGGAGTTTTGGACAAAACTGCACTAGTGTTTGGTCAGATGAACGAACCGCCAGGAGCTAGACAACGCGTGGCTCTTTCTGCTCTCACGATGGCGGAATATTTCCGAGACACCGAAGGCAAAGATGTTTTGTTTTTCGTAGACAATATTTTCCGTTTCACTCAGGCTGGATCCGAAGTGTCCGCTCTTTTGGGACGCATTCCTTCAGCGGTGGGATATCAACCTACGCTGGCGGAAGAAATGGGACGCTTGCAAGAGCGCATCACTTCCACCAAAAAAGGATCAGTCACTTCCGTGCAAGCAGTATATGTGCCGGCGGACGATCTCACTGACCCGGCGCCAGCCACCACCTTTGGTCACCTCGATTCCACCGTGGTGTTGTCACGTGGACTATCAGAGCTGGGAATTTATCCAGCCGTAGATCCTTTGGACTCCTCTTCCACAATTCTTGATCCGAAAATCGTGGGTGAAGAACATTACAACGTGGCGCGAGGTGTGCAGAAAGTTTTGCAAAGATATAAGGATCTACAAGACATCATTGCCATTTTGGGAATGGAGGAATTGTCCGACGAAGACCGCGTGATTGTGGCGCGAGCGAGAAAGATTCAGAAATTCTTGTCGCAACCGTTTTTTGTGGCGGAGCAATTTACCGGTACTCCTGGAAAATATGTGAAACTGGCCGACACCATCAAATCTTTCAAAATGATTTTAGAAGGAGGCTATGACGCGGTGCCGGAGCAAGATTTCTATATGAAGGGAGAGTTGGAGGAGATAAAGAAATAATTTTTTTTATTTTCTAATTTCTAATTTTTATCAAAAAAAATGTCAAACTCATTAATAAAATTTCGTGTCATCACTCCTGAACGGACCGTTTTTGAAGCTGAGGTAACTCAAGCGACTTTACCGGTGACAGAGGGCGAGGTGACAATTCTGGCTAACCATAGGGCGTATATCGCTTCTCTTATGCCGGGTGAAATCATTCTGAAGACTAAAAAGAGTGATATTGAAGAAGAGGAATCCAGCTTGGTAGTTTCCGGCGGATTTATCGAATTTAACAAAAACAGTTTGGTGGTTTTAGCTGATACGGCCGAAAGAGCGGAAGATATTGATTTGAAACGAGCCGAAGAAGCGAGGGCAAGGGCGGAAGAACTCAAAAAGAATCGTATTTCAATGAATGAAAATGAATATGCCCGAGTGGCGTCCGCTATTCAAAAAGAAATGGCTAGAATTAGAGTGGCCCGAAAACACCATACTAAAAAGGGGCTAAGCTTGAATTAAATTTTGATGGTATGAAAAGTAAGATTAATTTATTAGTCGAGCTGAACAAAAAACACTCTGAGATTTTTTGTTCTCAAAAGCTGGAGCGTGATTTGTATCGAGCCAACCATCCTACTAACGTAGTGGCTTTTAAATGTATGGACGGACGCATTCATTTACCGGTCATCACAGACACACCGCTTGGTATCATCAGCCCTTACCGAAACATTGGCGGTCGCTTTGATTTGGGTTGGCCACTTTTAAATATTTCTTTTGACGGAGCGGTCTCCCGGGCAGTTTCGCAAGGCGCTAGGACACTCGTTTTGGTTACATATCATTTTTCTAAAGGAGATTCGCATCGAGGTTGTGCGGGCTTTGATTATGATTGTGAAAATTCTAAAAAATTTACGTCACATTTTCGAGATCAAATTAGAAGGATTTATGGCAAAGACAGCCAAGTGGTTTTTCCGGTCTTAATCGGAATTGAAACAGACAATGACGTTTTGATTTTGCACGGTGATAACGGAGAAGTTGTTTCGATGAATGAAATCAAAGAAACGGACGAGGAAAGTTTAACTGCAATGATTCGCCGTCTTTTTCCCAATATGCCGGAAAGGATAGTCTTAGATTTTTTGCCGATTATTAAAGGCAACCTTAAGCAAATTGGTGAAACAAAAAAACATAAATTGGAAGCTCAATTGGTGCATGGCGAGTGGGTCTTGGCAGTCGGCAAGGGTTTTGATTGGTTACACACACCTAATCTGGCGCTCATTGTTGGACCGTATGATCCTAATATTGGAGAGCCAATCAAAACGGCGGCCGGCATTATTAAATCAAACTGGGCCTCCGGTCGGATTGAAAAAGGTATTGTAGTTTTAGCTTCAGCCGTTTATACCGACGCGGCGGACAAAGCCAAGACTCGCGAGCGTGCCATTTTTATGAAAAAATTATCAGAAGACATCATTGCTAAAAATCACCCTGAGATGCTGGAATATATGAATTCTATGGCGGTGGCCGTGGATTATAATACGATGAAAATGGAAGTTTTGGAATAGAGAAAAAGATAACCGAGGGTGCTGTTTTATTCGCGAAATCTTTCGGAGACTCGCGATTTTTTTATTTTTCAAATTAAGGTACGTAATATACTACGTAATGTATTACTTACCTCAAAAAATAGGAAAACCTTTTATTTTTGGGATGTTCTTGAAAAAAACTGGAAAGTAGGCTAAAGTAAAAGATATGGACCCTGGAAGAAGCTTGTTTATATAAAATGAGCTAGAAACAGGGAAATTTCAAGATAACTATTATTTTTCTAACAGGATGAATAAATACAATCCTAAGGAAATTGAGAAAAAGTGGCAGAAATTTTGGCTTGAAAAAGGTACGTATAAGAATTACGACCGCGAGAAAAAGTTTTATGCCTTGGATATGTTTCCTTATCCATCAGGAGCTGGTCTCCACGTGGGTCATCCGAAAGGCTATATCGCGACTGACACTGTGGCTAGATTCAAGATGCTTCAGGGATATAGCGTGCTTCACCCGATGGGATGGGACGCTTTTGGGCTACCGGCGGAAAATTTTGCCATTAAGAATAAAACTAATCCGAACGTTTTCACCGCGAAAAGCGTAGCTGTATTTAAAAAGCAACTGGAAATGTTCGGGTTTTCATATGATTGGGACCGGGAAATCAACACCACTGATCCTGAGTTTTATCGTTGGACTCAGTGGATTTTTCTTAAACTTTTTGAAAAAGGTTTGGCATATGAATCGAATGAACCAATCAATTGGTGCCCGAGTTGTAAAACCGGGCTTTCCAATGAAGATTTGGAGGATGGAAAGTGCGAGCGTTGTGGCAGTGAAGTGGAACAAAAGCCGATGCGTCAGTGGGTTTTGAAAATGACAGATTATGCCGATAGGTTACTTAATGATTTGGACACGGAAGGATTAGATTGGGAAGAAATGATTGTTTCGCAACAACGCAATTGGATTGGTCGAAGCGAAGGCGCGCAATTCGAAATGGAAGTCTCTGGCGCAAAAGAGAAAATAGAAGTGTACACTACAAGGTTGGATACGGTTTTTGGTATGACCTATGCAGTTGTGGCGCCTGAGCATCCAATCATTGAAAAGATGAAAGGTAACCTCGAAAACTATGCCGAAATTGAGGTCTATGTTTCAAAATCACAAAAGAAAACTGCTTTTGAGCGGGTTGAAATGCAAAAAGAAAAAACAGGCGTGGAAATGAAAGGAGTGAAAATTATCAATCCTTTCAATGGAGAAAAATTGCCGTTATTTGTCGCAGATTACGTCATTGGTGGTTATGGGACGGGAGCTGTGATGGCGGTGCCGGCGCATGACGAGAGAGACTGGGAATTTGCGAAGAAATTTGATTTGGAGATTAGGCAATCTGTGGCGCCGGATTATAATGAAAATATAAGCGGAAAAGTTTTTACGGATGATGGCGCGCTGGTTAATTCAGGAGAATATTCTGGAATGAAGTCGCAAATTGCCAGCGAAAAAATGACGGCGTGGCTGGAGGAGAAAAAAATTGGAGTGAAAAAAGTGAATTATAAGATGCGCGATTGGGTTTTCTCTCGTCAGCGCTATTGGGGTGAGCCGATCCCGATTATTCATTGTGAAAAATGCGGTCCGGTAGCGGTGCCGGAAGAAGAACTACCGGTGAAATTGCCAGAGGTGGAAAATTATGAGCCGACCGGTACAGGCGAAAGCCCTCTCTCTGCCATTACAGATTGGGTGAACACTACTTGTCCAAAATGTGGCGGAAAAGGCAAAAGAGAAACCAATACGATGCCTCAGTGGGCCGGATCTTCTTGGTATTATCTGCGCTACATTGATCCGAAAAACAGCAAGGCATTAGTTGATAAGGAGAAAGAGGAAGAATGGATGCCGGTTGACTTGTATGTGGGTGGAGCGGAACATGCTACGCGACATCTTCTATATGCGCGTTTCTGGCACAAATTTTTGTTTGATATTGGGGCAGTTTCCACCAAAGAGCCTTTTAAAAAACTGGTGCACGTTGGACTTATCCTAGCGGAAGATGGGCGAAAAATGTCCAAGCGCTGGGGCAACGTCATTAACCCGGACGAAGTGATTGAGAAATTTGGTGCGGACGCGATGCGGGTATACGAAATGTTTATGGGGCCGTTTACTCAGAGCATTGCTTGGAGCACGAACAGTGTGACGGGGGCATATAGATTTTTGGAAAAAGCATGGAGGACGCAACTCAAAACTCAAAACTCAAAAGGCAACATTGAAATTGAAAATCAAAAGTTAAAATCCTTATTGCATAAAACGATTAAAAAAGTTGGCGAGGATATCGAGAATTTTAGATTCAATACAGCCATTAGCCAGCTGATGATTTTGACTAACGCTTTTGAGAAAGAAGAAACAGTTAATACAAAATATTATGCGGAATTTTTAATTTTAATTTCTCCTTTCGCTCCGCACATGGCCGAAGAACTGTGGGAAAAGTTGGGACACAAAGAATCAATTTTCAAAGAAACATGGCCGGAATATGACCCGGAATTAATAAAGGATGAAGAGATCGAACTTATTTTGCAAGTGAATGGAAAAATTCGGGATAGAATGAAAGTTCCCGCTGACATCAGCGAAGAAGAAGCGAAAAGAATTGCGCTGGCGAGTGAAAAAATAAAAAGCAATATTGCCGATAAAGATATTAGAAAGATTATTTTTGTGAAAGGGCGATTGATAAATATTGTAATTTGAGTCACGCTAACATTTTAACTTGTTAACATATTAACAAAAATACGAAGGCTAAAATGCTAATATGCTAATATGAAAAATCCATGCAAGTAGTCATACTCGCGGCTGGTCGAGGCAAGAAGATGGGGAAGCTTACGGTGGCAACCACTAAGCCGATGCTCAAACTTAAGGGTAAGCCTATTTTGGAACATAAAATTGAAGCCCTGCCCAAAAAAATTAAGGAAGTTATCTTCGTGGTGGGTTATCATAGCATGCATATCATTGCTCATTTCAAGAACTATTTTAATGGACGGCGCATCATTTATGTTTTTCAAAATAATTTGAACGGCACCGGTGGCGCACTGCATTTGGCGAAAAGTATTTTGAAAGATAAGTTTATGGTGATGATGGGAGATGATCTATATCAAAAAAAAGATTTGGAGGAAATGTTAGATTATGACTTGGCTATTATGGGGTGCGAAGTTTCTGACCCAAGTCGTTTTGGAATGATTAAGGACAATGGAAAAGGATTAATGCTGGACGTAGTGGAAAAGCCGAAGCGTTCTAGTTGCAAGCTGGCTAATACCGGAGTGTATATTTTAAACAAAAATTTTTTTGATTATGATTTGGTGTCGGTAGCAGACGGAGAATTTGGTTTGCCACAAACCATGGCTAAGATGATTCCTGAGCATAAGATAAAAATTCATAAAGCTCACGCTTGGCACCCGATTGGGCAAGCGGAGGATTTGGAGATGACTGACGAGGTTTTATTTGATTTTATTAAGAATGAAGTCAAAAAAAAGCCGCAGAAAAATGAAAAAGTGAAGGTGATAAAAAAAGCGGGAAAAATAAAAAAAGTAAAAAAGGAGAAGAAATAGCTCACTGTTTTACACCGATATGATTAATAAATATTATAACAAGATAAAATGTCAATTAAGAATATAGTGACTATAGGCGGAGGAACAGGGAGTTTTTCTTTGCTCTCTGGCCTTAGGAAATATCCCATCAATATTTCTGCAATTGTCTCTATGGCAGATGATGGCGGTTCAACGGGCGTGTTGCGAGACGAGTTGGGGGTTCTTCCTCCTGGGGATGTGCGTCAATGTCTGGTGGCTCTTTCAGAGTCTTCAGAAACACTTCGAAAATTAATGGCGTATCGCTTTGAAAATGGTGGCCTTAAAGGACATAATTTCGGCAATTTATTTTTATCAGCTTTGGAAAAAATAGAAGGTAATTTTTCCGCCGGGGTGGAGGAGGCAGCCAGGATTTTGAATGTTAAAGGAGAGGTTATTCCGGTCACAAATCAAGATACTAATTTGTACATGTTACTTAAAAATAAGAAACTTTTAGAGGGGGAAGAGCAAATCAATCATAACTTTGAAATTGAACAGATTGGAATTTCTAAAAATTACCTAAAACCACATGCAGTGGCTAACCCAAGAGCCATTAAGAAAATATTAGAGGCGGATCTTATAATTATTGGACCGGGAAGTCATTTTTGTAGTATCATCCCTAATTTTTTAGTGAGGGGTATTACAGAGGCCATTGTTCGTTCCAAGGCTAAAGTGGTTTATAACTGTAACTTGGTGAACAAAAAAGGCCAGACTGAAAAATTTGCCTTGGAAGATTATCTTAAATCATTAAATGAATATCTTCCAACTAAAAGAATTGATTTTGTTACTTTTAATAAGACTAAACCGAATGAAAAATTATTAAAGAGATATGAGGAACAAAGAGAGCTCTTGGTTAAGTTTAATGAATCAGACAAAAAAAGAAATTATCGGGTAGTGCGGGCTGATCTTTTGAGTAGGGTGAAACCTAAATATAGCGCGGTGGACGTTACAGCACCTTATCGGTCTTTTATTCGCCATGATAGCGAGAAATTGGCCAATGTTCTGATGATGATTTTAGAGATTGGAGCATATGAGAATATAATTCGGGATATCGTCTAAGCTGTGGAATTGTCGATATGGATATAAGTACTATCAAAAACGACCGATATTTTTTCTGGACCAATCATGCCAAATATAAACTTCTGCAATATGGCCTGAGTCCGACAACGGTCAAAAAAGTTTTACGGCGACCCGAAAGAACGGAAGAAGGCGTAGCTCCGGAGACGTCGGCTGTTATGCAAAGAAAAGACACTAAAAAAACCAAGCGGGAGTTATGGGTGATGTATCAAAAAGTGGCCGGGAGTGTACGGGTTAAAATTATTTCCGCCTGGATTTATCCGGGAGTGAGTCCCGAGGGGAAGGAGATTTTTTTGCCGGAGGATATTTGGGAGGCGCTCGGGGAATAGTTTTTTATTTTTTTAATTAACTCGCTTCGCTCAGACAGGAATTAAAAAAATAAAAGATTATTCTCCTCGCTTGTGATAAAAAATCCGCCTTCTCAAACAGGAATTAAAATAAAAAATCATTCCCCTCGCTTAAAAAATGAAGTAGATGTATGAATATTGAAAAGATAGAAAAATTTTTAAAAGAAAATGGTCAGCCGAAATTTCGACTAGATCAAATCAAAAAAGCCATTTTTCAAGATGGTATTTCGAGTTTTTCGGAGATTTCTACTTTGAGTAAGGATTTGCGGGAGAAGTTGGAAAAAGAAATGAAAGTTTTGTCTTTTTCGGTGGAAAAAGTTTTGGTGTCCCGGGACAAAAAATCCGCCAAGGCGCTTTTGAAGTTGCAAGACGGGAATTTGATTGAGGCGGTTCTCATTTCTCCCTTGGAAGATTCCTGGTCGGTTTGCGTATCTTCGCAAGTCGGATGTCCGCTTGGGTGTGAGTTTTGTTCGACGGGGAAGATGGGACTTAAGAGGAATTTAACTGCGGAAGAAATTACGGACCAGGTTTTGTTTTGGAAGGGGTGGCTGAATGAAAATTTTAAATTTGAAATTTTAAATTTGAAATTAACGAATGTCGTTTTCATGGGCATGGGCGAGCCGTTTTTGAATTGGGAGGAAGTGAGAAAAAGTCTTCAAGATTTGACTGATGAGAAAACTTTCGGCTTTGGTTCGCGGAGCATTTCGGTTTCCACTTCCGGCATTCCAGAAGGCATTGAAAAACTCGCCCAGGAGTTTCCTCAGGTTAATTTGGCACTCTCACTTCATTTCGGCGAAGACGCTAAAAGAAGCGCCGTTATGCCAATTAATCGGACGCATAATTTGGAAGCGGTGCGAGAATCGCTTAAAAAATATTTTACCATTACTAATAGAAAAGTTTTTCTGGAATATGTGATGCTCTCCGGTGTTAATGATTCTTTGCGTGATGCGGACGCGCTGGCACGCTTTGTGAAATCAATCGGTAAGTTACAACTTTTACACATTAATCTCATTCGTTACAACACTACGGATTCCAAATTTAAGTCATCTTCCAAGGAGCAAACGCTGAAATTTAAAAATTATTTAAGCGAACAAAATTTAAGCGTGACGATTAGGAAAAGTTTAGGAGAAGAAATTCAAGGGGCGTGTGGGCAATTGGCAGGGAAATGAATTTTCAATTTTCAATCAATTCTTAATTTTTAAATTCCTAAATGTTCAAATGAGTATTAATGGATATGAAATTATGAAAAAATATCCTAAAAAATTATTAGACACAATTAATTTTCCAAGAGATCTCAGGAAAGTTAAAAAAGAAGATTTGTCACAAATTTGCGCTGAAGTGCGTCAGTTTCTGATTGAGAGTGTTTCGGTGACCGGTGGACACTTTGGCTCGAACTTGGGCGTGGTGGAGCTTACTGTGGCCTTACATTATGTTTTCAATACCCCCAAAGATAAATTAATTTGGGACGTCGGTCATCAGAGTTATCCGCATAAAATTTTAACCGGACGGAAAGACAAAATGGCGACCATTAGAAAGTATGGCGGGCTGGCGCCTTTTCCGAAACGCGAAGAAAGCGAATACGATGCTTTCGGGATGGGACATTCCAGCACTTCTATAAGCGCCGCCACTGGAATGGCTTTGGCGCAAAAGGACGAGAAAAAACCTGACCAAGTAGTGGCCGTAATCGGAGATGGAGCTCTGACCGGTGGGATGGCGTTGGAAGCTTTGAACCATGCGGGGGACGCTAAGGCAGATATGCTCGTCATTTTGAATGATAATAAGATGTCTATTTCTCCTAATGTTGGGGCAATGGGCCAATATTTGACGCGTCTTATCTCTTCACCCTCTTACGTGAAAACTCGTGCTAAAGGGCGGGAATTTTTTGACGCCGCGCCACGTCTGAAGAAGATTTTGATGCGAGCTGAATCTCATACTAAGGGAATGATGGTACCCGGGACGCTTTTTGAGGAACTAGGTTTCGAATATTATGGTCCGATTGATGGGCATGACGTAGTTCTTTTGACGGAAGTTTTATTCAACTTAAAAAAAATCAAAGGGCCGAAATTTTTGCACATCGTCACAAAAAAAGGCAAAGGCTATGCACCGGCCGAAAACGACCGATTATCTTTCCACGCCGTGAAACCCTTTGATCCGGTGACGGGAAAGAATTCTTCCGACAAGAAAAAAACTATGAGTTACACAGATGTTTTTTCTGAGTGGATAGTTGCGAAGGCTGAAAATGAAAAAAATCTCCATGTTATTACTCCGGCGATGTGCCACGGTTCGGGTCTCGTCGCATTTAAAGAAAAATTTCCCAAACGTTATCATGACGTGGGCATCGCAGAACAACATGCTCTTACTCTAGCGGCAGGACTTTCTGTCGCCGGAAAAAAACCGGTAGTAGCCATTTATTCGTCTTTTTTGCAAAGAGCTTATGATCAACTCATCCACGACATTGCCCTGCAAAAACTGGATGTGCTTTTAGCAATTGATCGAGCGGGGATTGTTGGTCCCGATGGGGCAACGCATGCTGGGGCATTTGATTTGTCATTTATGAGGATTGTACCTAATTTAGTCATTATGACTCCGAGCGACAAAAATGAATGCTATGCAATGCTCGAAGCCGGTTTTAATTATAATGGTCCGGTGGCGGTTCGTTATCCACGCGGAGGAGACAGCGGTGAATTTAATGAAGAAAAAAGTGAAAAGATAGAAATGGGTAAAGCCGAAACGGTGCGTCGTGGAAAGAAAATTGCCATTTTAGCCTTCGGAACACTCCTGGAAAATTGTCGACAGGTGTCCGAAAAATTAGATGCCACCCTTGTTGATATGCGATTTGTGAAGCCCTTAGATGAAAGTCTCTTGCGGGAATTATCCGCCACCCATCAATTTTTTGTGACCGTGGAAGATAATGTCATTGCCGGGGGAGCTGGGAGTGCGGTTAATGAATTTGTTTTGAATAATAAATTAGGCGTAGCAGTAAGAAATCTTGGTTTGCCAGATATTTTTTTGCCACATGGTACACGGGAAGAAATCCTACGCGAAGCTGGTCTTTCGGAAAAAGAGATTGAAAAACTGATTGTCAATTAGTGGAAAAAAGGTATAATTATAAAATAGACAAACATATAGGAAATTAAAATAAAAAAAGAAAGGATGAATGACCCCATTATTCAAGTTGAGCGTTTAAAAGTTATTTATAATAAGGGCAAACAAAATGAAGTGCGCTCGCTTTTCGACGTGAGTGTTAAAATTTATCCCAAAGAATATGTTATCATTTATGGCCCATCCGGCTGTGGAAAATCAACTCTACTTTATTCTATGTCAGGACTTCAGGCGCCGAGCGAAGGGATAGTAACGGTTGAGGGACATGATTTGGCTAAAATGACAAAAAAAGAAAAAGTAGAACTTCATCAAACCGGTATTGGCATGGTTTTTCAGGCTTTCTATCTTATTGGGTCTTTAACAGTTCTTGATAATGTTTGTCTCCCAAAGGTTTTTCGCGGAGAATCAAAAAAAGAAAGGCAAGAAGCTGGAATAAAACTACTTCATCGCTTTAGTATTGTTGAACAAGCGAAAAAATTTCCCAGTGAACTTTCCGGTGGACAGCGTCAGCGTGTTTCCATTGCTCGTTCGCTTGTTAACAATCCACAAATCATCTTTGCCGATGAACCAGTGGGAAATCTTGACAGTGAATCTTCGGAGAATGTGATGAGAATTTTGAAAGAATTAAATGAAGTGGATAAAAAAACTATCATTTTGGTCACGCATAATCCGGATCATCTCCACTTTGCTGATCGGATTATTTTCATGAAAGACGGTCGGGTTGTTAAAGAAGAAGTGAACAAGGAAAAGCGTCCAGTGGAGGCTGAGAAAATGCCAGAGGTTAAATACGAAGAACTTACCAATGAGCTCAAACTTCTGATGCGAACCTTTAAAAATTTAAGTCTTGGGCAAGTGGGATCTCTCTTGGTTCCGTTTAAAGCTAATCAGCTGATGTCACACGTTCTATCCGAACTTAGTCACGAACAAGTGCAGATTGCAGAAGGCTATCTTAAAGAATTTTTGTTTAAGAATATTGATATGGAAACTTTTTTCAAAGATTTGGATATGAAATATGAACAAGGCGGAGCGGAATGGAATAGAAAGCGGGTAGTGTCCTTTGTAAACAGAGTTAACGATATCTCTAACCTTTCTAAAATAGTGGCTGAAAAAAATGAAGTTGAAGCTAGCCATGCGATGGTTAAATATTTAATAAAACTGTTTAAGCTTAAGTCAGACAAAGAAGAAGAACGTAGGATGGTCTCCGTTTTAAGGATGCGGATTAGAAACAAGATTGATAGGGGAGAGTTAGAGAAAAGATTGGATGATCCACAAAAAAAGGGAGGCGTGGGACTACACTCGGCTACGGCTGAGAAAATCTCTCGCGAAGTGGAAATTATCATGCTTATGAAATACGCTTAAAATATTATGAAATTTAAAGATCTATTTTTACTCTCAACCAGGATGTTTAAGGCTAGGCCTTCTCGAACATTTTTGACAATATTGGGTATGAGTGTCGGTATTGGAGCTATTCTTTTTTTGGTTTCTTTTGGTTATGGATTGCAAAACACACTTTTACAAAAAATTACTACCTCTGATTCTCTTTTAACTCTGGACGTGACGCAAAATAGGTCTAAAGGCGTTAAACTTGATCAGTCGGCGGTTAGTAAGATAAAGGAGATCGGCGGGGTGGTTCAAATCAGTCCAGCTTATCAATTGGATGCTCGAGGGAATGTAAATAGTTTGTCTGCTGATTTTACGGCTATGGTGATTGAACCAAGTTATCTGAAATTAGGCGGGCTGAAAACTTCGGCCGGAAGTTTACTTCTCGACCAAGAGCCGACCGGCATCGTCATTTCTTCTTCCACGGCTAAAATTTTTAGCGAAGAGACCGCTACGCTTATAGGCAAGGCTGTCACCCTTTCATTTTCTTATCCTAAAAATAACAGCAAGAATGAAAGCGGATCGGTGGACAAGCAAAGTGGGATGCCCATAGAGAACACACAGAATGAATTTAAGATTTTAGGCATATTAGAAAGCGATGATAGTATGGTTTATGTTAACACGAAGGCGCTTAGCAACGTGACTCCGCCAGCCTATAATCAGCTGAAAGTTAAATGCCAGGAAACTAAAATTATGCCAGGCATTCAAGGCGAGTTGGCTAATGATGGTTTTTCTGTTTCTTCTATTTCGGATACGGTTGATCAAGCGAACAAAATTTTCACTATCATAAGAGGAGTATTGATGCTTTTTGGATTCATCGCGCTCGTCGTGAGTGCTATTGGAATGTTTAATACTATGACCATCACACTCCTTGAACGGACGGAAGAAATTGGAATTATGAAATCTATTGGTGCTTCCAACTCCATGATTTCCGCTATGTTCATTATGGAGGCGACTATTATGGGATTTCTCGGAGGACTTGTTGGAATTATAATTGGCTGGCTGGAGGGGCAGGTTTTTAATGTGATGATAAATT
>JBBREE010000008.1:0-34774 GCA_038203255.1 Candidatus Moraniibacteriota bacterium
GAGAAAGAATTGTCCCAGAAGGCCGATTCATAATATTATCCTCAGGAGACGAGTTCCAGCCACTACTCATGGAATTATTTCCAAGCAATCAGGTTGTGGCAAGTCCGGTATTTTTTCCGGCATTCTTTGGGGAAGATATCATATATCCTCCAGAGAATTTCATCAACGCAGTCGAATACTTACCGCCAACTAATGAAGAAGATTTTTATTCTCCTTCATATGCCGGAGGTGGATTCGGCAGCTACGGCGGTATCGGCGGCGAAGGTTATCTGAGAAGGTTAACTCTTCTCCCGGAAGATACATCTTTCCCACAACTTCCATCGGAAGATGTGGGGTTGATTCCTCCAGGAGAAAGTTTTTATCCTCCTGGTGGCGGATATGATACCCCGCCAAATGGATCATCCAACGCCCCTGTCCCAGAACCAGCGACTATGGTTCTTCTCGGAACCGGTCTAATTAGTCTGGTTGGAATTAACAGACTAAAAAAAAGAAAGGAGGAAAAATAGAGATTACGGAAAAATTTCCGCTTTAATCTCTTCAAGGGAGTTTTTGGCGAACTATGCCATTAACTCCCTTTTTTATTACCCAAACCCAGCTATTGACTTTTTTCTTCTCTTAATATATACTTATGTGCTATAATAGTCTTAGCTAAAAACCCTTCATCTTTTAGTTTCATTTATTCTTCCACCTTAAATTTGTCTTGACAGGAGTGTTACGAGCCAATAGAGCCCGAGACTTAGAAGTTCAAATCTTCTACGAGACGCAACTTTTTTATTTTAACTTTAACTTAATAGAGAATTTTCTCTACTGTTTATTTTGTTTGAAATAAGTAAGTCTTAAACAATAATGCGCAAAGTTTTTCTTAGGCTGTATTAATCAGCCAACTTTGCAAAAATAAATTTTTATGTTCACCAGAACAAACCCGGAAACAGCTCCTCAAAAAGCTGCTCCGCAAAACAATGGCAATACGCCAAAAAAGAAATATCCTCCCCGCGGTAAAGGAGGACAAAGTCAGTCTAACAAAAAATTCGCCCGAGGAGGCCAACCGCGTAACAATAATCCTCAACATAATATTCCGAAGAAAATTACTCTGCCTCAAAACAGAGATGTTTTACGCATCATTCCTTTGGGAGGACAAGAAGAAGTGGGACGTAATATGACTGTTTTCGAATACAATGATGACATTGTTATTTTGGATATGGGTATGATGTTTCCGGAAGAAGATATGCCGGGTATCGACTATATTATTCCGAATATCAGCTATCTCAAAGGTAAAGAAAAAAATATCCGCGGTGTCGTTTTGAGTCATGGTCATCTTGATCATATCGGAGCCGCTCCTCTTCTCTTGGAGAAATTGGGCAATCCTCCAATTATTGGACGTGATTTTACCTTGGCTTTGGTCAAGAAAAAGATGGAAGATTACCAAAAAGGTTCTGCTTCCACGCTCAACACTATGCGCATCAATTCCATTTCCGACAAAATACGCTTAGGGAACTTTAGTCTTAGTTTCTTCGACGTGGAACATTCCATTATGGACGCCGTGGGTGTGGTTTTAACCACGCCACAGGGTACTATTATCCACCCGGGAGACTGGACAATGGATCACAACCCTGATAGCAACAAGAAAGTAACCTACGAACATCTTTCCAAACTCCCCAGTCCGCGCATCTTAATGCTGGAAAGTTTGGGCGCCATTGACGTGAGACAAGCCTCCGCTTCAGAAAAAGAAATGTTTGTTAATCTTGAGCGCGTGATGAAAGAAGCCACTGGTCAAGTAATTATCGGAACTTTTTCTTCTCAAGTGAAACGTATCGGCAAGCTTATCGAATACGCCGAAAGTATTGGCAAGAAAGTGGCGCTTGATGGCTACAGTATGAAAATGAATATCGAAATCGCCAAAGAATTAGGTTACATTAAGGCGCATAAAGACACCCTCATCACTGTAAACGATCTACACAAATATCCGAAAAACAGAACTGTGGTTATTTGCACCGGAGCGCAAGGCGAAGGCAACGCAGTTCTTTCACGCATCATCACTGACAATCATCGCTTCATCAAAGTGCAACGTGATGACACCATTATCTTTTCCTCTTCTGTCATTCCGGGTAATGAAAGAACCATCCAAAGATTGAAGGATAATCTTTATCGTAAATGCGATAATGTCATCCACACCGATATTATGGATGTTCACGTCAGCGGACATTGTAATGCCTTTGACATCAAAGATATCTTGAAACAAATCCGCCCGGATTTCTTTCTGCCAGTCTACGCTAATCATTATATGCTCAAAGAATCAGCTAAATTGGCCATGGAAATCGGTTTCAAAAAAGATAATATCTTCGTTTTGGATAATGGTTCCATTATTGAATTCGGCAAAAACCAAGGTAAAGTGCTTACTGATAAAGCTGACACCAGCTACGTGATGGTGGACGGCCTGGGCGTTGGAGACGTCGGCCAAGTGGTCCTGCGTGACCGCCAAGTTCTCTCCGAAGATGGAATGTTTGTTATCACTGTTCTTCTAGATTCAAAAACCAAAGAGCCGGTTGGCAATATCCAAATCACTTCCCGCGGTTTCATCTACGTGAAAGAAAACTTTGATATGGTGAATGAGACTAAAAGAAAAGTCTTGAAAGCGATTAAAGACGCCACCTCCAAAAACACTTCAGTCCAAAGAAAATTCATTGAGGACAGCATTAGAGAAGTGGTCGGTCAATATCTCTTCCAAAAAACCGAAAGGCGCCCGATGGTTTTGCCGGTGATAATCGAAGTCTAAAGATGTATAGACGCGATTAATCGCCGTCACTACTGAAACAAAAAAACGAGCTAAAAATGCTCGTTTTTTTTATTTGCTTGTATAAAAATTTTAAGTCTCATTATACAAAATACAAAATGTCATGCATTAAGTTATTTTCTTAAATGTAATCTTATACACCGGTTCGTAATCATTATCATATGCATCTTTTAGGGTGATTGTTTTCCCAGCCATTAGTTCCGTCATCGCAATGTCAGTAAGCATAGTCGCGAGTTCATCTGCTTTAGCCTTTAAACGCTCCAGTTCGTCCCAACGTGCTCCCATTCGGCCTTGGGCGATAGTTTCAATCTGCTTTTTTTTCTCACGCAGTTCTTTCGCTTTCTCCACCGTTTCTTCGTATTCATTGGCATTAACCAAAGCATCTTTGTATTCCTGCTTAATGTCTTTTTGTCCTTTTTTAGTTTCTAACAGTTCGTTATAAACATCTTGGATGTCTCGCATAATTTTTACCCCTTGAGGGAAAGATTAAAATAATTAAAATATAGCCAAACCAGGCTACCCGATTATTCTAGCACAAATTAATAAAATACCCTATACTAAATATTAGATACTAAGCACTAAATTACTATTCCTATGAAAAAGCGCATCTTTTCCGGCATCCAGCCGTCGGGCAATCTCCATCTTGGTAACTATTTAGGCGCCATTAAAAACTGGGTCAAACTGCAAGACGAATACGAATCCATTTTTTGCGTGGTTGATATGCACGCCATTACCGTTCCGCAAGATCCGAAAGAATTGCATCACCGTACTTTGGAAGTGGCCAGGGTGTATCTAGCCGCCGGCATTGATCCGGAAAAATGCGCCCTCTTTATCCAATCACATGTGCAAGAACATGCCGAATTCGGATGGATTTTGAATACCATCACCAAAATTCCGGAACTGGAAAAGATGACTCAGTTCAAAGACAAAAGTGCAAAAGAAGGCAAGGAAAGCACAGCTGTTGGTCTTTTTGATTATCCGGTTCTCATGGCGGCGGACATTCTTCTCTATGACACCGAACTTGTCCCAGTCGGCAAAGATCAAAAACAACACATCGAACTGACGAGAACCTTGGCTGAAAGATTTAATCATAAATTTGGGCAAACTTTCATCATTCCTAAAGCCTACACAACTGAAGTTAGTGAAAACATTATGGGATTTGATGATCCGACCAAAAAAATGTCAAAATCTGCGAGCAGTGTTTATAATTATATTTCTCTTATGGATGACGCCGAAACTGTGAGAAGAAAAATTAAAAAAGCGGTGACGGATTCCGGGAGTGAAATTGTCTATGAAGATTCCAAGCCGGCCCTCAAAAATCTGATTCATATCTACTCATTAATTGCGGATATTTCCCCTAAAGATATTGAAAAAAAATACCAAGGCAAGGGATACGCCGATTTTAAAGCAGATCTAGCAGAAACCATCATCACCTTCCTCACTCCTTTTCAGGCAAAAATGAAAACTTACAGCGACGAAAAAGTCCTGGAAATTCTCCGCGCCGGCGCCGAAAAAGTTCGTCCAATTGCAAAAAAGAAGATTGCAGAGGTTAAAGAAAAGGTGGGTTTTGTTATCTAGTTTTAGCTATTTCTTTATATTATTTTTAAAAATAGGCTTTACTGTTTATTTTTTCATTAAGCTTCTATTGACAAAAATTTAAAAGTGTAGTAGTAATATATGCAGGGAGAAAGGGAATTTTTTTAAAAAAATCAACTTCGAGGGAAACATTAATATGTGGACACTTCCAATCTTTCAACCAAGCAGTTTTTTTCTGGGCAGTAAGAATATGACGGCAAGCTCGTGTAAAAAAAGAGAAAAAGAGCCTACCGTTACAGAATTGATTGGTATCGGAGAGATGTTTTTTGAAGAACCTCTCCGCGGAACAATAACCAAAAAAGGAATATGGTTAGACATTACCATAGATGTGACCATTTTAGGCGAATGCGGGGCGTTGTATTTATACAGTGACGGAATTAAAAGATTTTCTGAGCCTGGCAGACACTATATAGCGTTACGCAATGGCAAAGATATTCCCGAAAAAATCCCGGCTTCAAAAGTAACCCTCTTATAATCATCAAGAGCGTTTAAATGTCCCATCCTGGCCAGGGACACTCTCGATGCTTATAAGGAAATTATTACGATTATTCTCCCCCTCCCCAACCCCTTTTGACATGAACACATGTCAAAGGGGGTTATTTTTTTTATCTAAACTTAGTCTATCCTCTAATCATCCCCAAAACCTCATCCCTTTTTTCTTCCATTAATTCTTTCGTCTTAGCTTCCAAATTCAGTCGCAGTTTCGGTTCAGTATTAGAGGCTCGCACATTAAACCACCAATCAGGGAAATCGATACGGATGCCGTCGAGGGTATCCAGATCACCATCGGCATATTTTTCTTTGAGACGAGCGAGAACCACATCTTTGTCGGCCACTTCGGAATTAATTTCTCCGCTTTGGAAATAGCGTTTTAAATCTTGGGCCAGCTCGGAAATAGTCTTACCAGTTTCATTTAAAAGATTTATGAGAGTGATGACCGCCAAAGTGGCCATTTCGGCGTTGGAATTTTCTTGCCAATAATAATGCCCGGAAAGTTCTCCCGCAAAAATCGCCCCCTCTTTCCTCATTTGAGCTTTGATGAGAGAATGTCCGACGCGACAACGGTGCGCCGTGGCACCCGCCTCTTCGATTACTTCTTTTACGGCGTTGGAACTGCGCAAATCATAGAGAATTTTTTCTCCCGGATGTTTTTTCAAAACTTCCTTAGCCAGAAGCGCGGTGACATAATCCATCGGGATAATTTCCCCTTTTTCTGAAACGAAGCCCACTCGGTCAGCGTCCCCGTCATAGGCCACTCCCAAATCCGCTTTTTCTTCCACCACTTTTTTCTGCAAAACTTCTAAGGTTTCGAGTTTTAGTGGATTGGCTTCATGATTGGGAAAATTTCCGTCCAATTTGTCATACAAAGAAACTGCCTCAACCTCGGAAGATATTTTTTCAAAAACCTCTTTTTCGGCAATCCCCATTCCATTGGCAAAATCAATCACTATTTTTTTCCAACCTTGTCCTTTTTTGAAAAAGCCGGCCACGTATGCCAAATATTTATCTTTCAGTTCCAAATTTTCCGTCACCTCACCTTTTTGCGAAACTTTTTCAAATTCTCCTTTCACCGCCGCGTCCCGAATCTCTTCCATACCTGTTCCTTCCCCAATCGGCACCGCGCCGGAGAGACAAAATTTCATCCCGTTATACTGCGCCGGATTATGCGAAGCGGTAATGACTACGGCCGCGTCCACTTTCAAATTCCAAGAAGCGAAATAGACTATCGGCGTGGAACACAGTCCTAACTTAATGACATCCGCCCCTTGATCAACAATTCCGGCGATGACCGCTTCTTCCAAATCAGGCGAAGAATCGCGCATATCAATTCCTACCGCGATTTTTTTGGCACCAGTATAAGCCACTAGGGCTTGTCCAATATTATACCCGGTTTCCTTATTTATCTCACTTGGATAAAGACCCCGGATATCATAAGCCTTAAAAATCCCCGGATTGATTGCTTTTTCCATAAAAATTATTTTTAAATAATTACGCCTTAATTATACTATTTTTCTCTTTTTTATCCAAATCAGCAATTTTAAAATTCCATTTCCACTCTTTCGAACGCCCGGCATAATCCACCCCTACTCTGGGAGACTTTATGATTTTGAATTTTTCTTTTTTCATTGGAAGCTCTATCCATAATTTCTTTCCATTTGTCAGATCGTGTCCGTTTAAGGATTTATCAATATGCAAAAATTTGGTTAATTTTCCCGGACCATCCAGCTGCGGTAGAGACGCGATGCGAGGTAGAGACGCGATTAATCGCGTCTCTACGGGAACCACCCCTCGAATGAGAACCGCCGCCGGATAGTCCACGTCTTCGGTCACCACATTAAGCATTGAATGCATTCCATAAATTAAATAAATATAAGCGCGCCCCGGCTCGCCAAACATAATGGCGTTTCTCGGTGTTTTCCCGCGAGAGGCATGGCTCGCCAAATCGTGGAAACCGCGGTAGGCTTCTGTCTCGGTAATTATCGCTCTTATCATTTTTCCTTTGTATTCCCGCACCAAAAAACAACCCAGTAAATCCTTGGCAACTTTAAGAGTGTTGCGGTTGTAGAAAATGCGGTCGATTAGCATACACTTATTCATACAAACCTGACTATTTGATATTATCCCATTTATATTATACTCTACTAATATAACTCTAGAAACAAATTTTATGAAAATCGGCATCGTCGGTCTCCCAAATGTTGGAAAATCCACTCTTTTTAAGGCACTCACTAAAACTCCTGTCGATATCAATAATTACCCTTTTTGCACCATTGAACCCAATGTCGGCATTGTCAAAGTGCCTGACACGCGCCTCACGCAATTAGCTGAGATGTCACACTCCAAAAAAGTGGTGCCCACGGTCATTGAATTTGTGGACATTGCAGGGCTCGTCAAAGGCGCTTCCACCGGTGAAGGTTTGGGGAATAAATTTTTGGCTAACATTCGAGAAACCGATGCCATCATCCAGGTGGTACGCGTTTTTCAAAATGACAAAATAATTCATGTCCACAATAAGATTGAACCAGAGGGCGACATCGAGATTATCAACACCGAGCTCATTTTAGCTGATCTGGAAACAATCAAAAAAGTGAAAATTCGTTTGGAAAAAGAAGTGCGTGGCAACAAAAAAGGCGCCGACTTACAACTAGAAACTTTAAAAAAGATTGAAAAAAAATTAGAAGAAGGAAATTTGGCCAATGAAACCACACTGGACCTATCCGAAGAAAATGCCAAAATAGTCGTGCGCGAACTTTCCCTCATCACCTTGAAACCGTTTTTGTATGTTTACAATATTAACGATTCTGTTCAGGAATTGTCGAGCGAATTGGAAAAAAGAAATCACGTCAAACTCGATATTAAAATCGAAGAAGAATTGATCGAAATGACAGCTGAAGAAGCGGCTGAGATGGAACTGCAATCAAATTTGGATTCCCTCATTCTCAAGGCCTACGAAATCCTTGGTCTCATCACTTTCCTCACCACAGGCGTTGACGAATCACGCGCTTGGACGATTAAGAAAGGCTGGACCGCGCCCTTGGCCGGCACTGCTATTCATAATGATTTTAAAGACAAATTTATTCGCGCCGAAGTCGTCCAGTGGAACAAACTTCTGGAAGCCGGCACTTGGGGGAAAGCTCGTGAACTCGGCACTTTGCGATTAGAAGGCAAGGATTATGTCGTGAATGATGGGGATGTGATAGAGTTTAAAATTTAAAAATAACTTACTTTTATCCCTTAATAAAATAGAGAACTCTATAGAGTCCTCTATTTTTTTGTTTACCCTTGACATTTCCTGCCCCCCCCAATTACAATACCAATAGTTTTTTAACAATAAAATTCAACTTGAAAAAGGAGGCGAGTGCAGTTAATTATGATTGGCTTAATATTTTTGCAGATCTATTTTATTTTAAACTAAAGCTAAAAAGAGGAGTTGTGAAATGAAAAAGATAATTAGAAATCGAAGGCTATTTTATGAAATCCAAATCGAAAAGGAGAGTGTGATGATAAAGTTAATAAATATTAAAATAACACTTATCATAATGATGGTTTGCTTTCTATGGTTCCTACCGAGTGCTTTTTCTTTTACTGAGCTTCCATATGGCATACCCTCTGCCTCTTCTCCAGTGAATATAAACGGCACTGATTATTATTCTGTTATCCAAACTGTTGATTATAGTGGTAATGAGTTTGCGGTTTATTGTCCGAATAATAATGGTTACTATATAGGCGATACAAATAATCACTTGACGGGTTATGTTGCACCTTATTATATTTCTTTTTGTAACCCAGGATGCATAACACCTAACGGCCTACAAAAGCAGTACTTATATCAAAACGGTGCCTGGGTTTACAATAGTTCTTCTATATATATTGACCATTCTCAGTCATTGACATCTTCAACTAGGACGACTGATACTGTTTCAATTAATCCTAGTACGAATACCTGGACTTCTCCGAGTAATTTTGCCGCTTATGGTTATTCTGGTGTACACATTTTCGCTTCTAGCTCTTTATTGATTCCTGCCGGAACCGGCATAACGCCAGCACCCCAGCTCACCATTAACATCAGCCCCTTGGAGGGTGGTAGTGTAACAATTGGTAATTATACCTGCGATTCCAGCAACAGCCCCTGTCAATATCCGGTGAGTGAATTTAGCCAAATGCTTCCCGAAGCCACCGCCAACACTGATTATGCTTTCGGGGGATGGATAGAAACCGAAAATCCACATCCGCTTAGTCTGAATGGATTTAGTGGCAGTGAGGAAATCACAACTATGTTCTACAAGACGTTTCGGAATGCGGCATTATTGGTAGATGGAGTAAGAAGTTATAGAAAACTCAACGGAAATACTTCTGGTGGTGAGTGCCTTGATTATGTAGAATACGAAACCGACCTTCCTGACAATCCTAATGTAAATGATGTGTGTACTTATTCGGCTGTTAACTGCCTGGGTCAAGCAGCTATGAAAGGCTATGCTGTGGGGAATGAACCAAAAGAAGGTGCGATTGTGATATATCTACAAGGAGGCGGTGGTCTTGGAAATGGACATGCCGGAATCGTAACAGATCCTGATATAGGAAATGGAAATATGTCAGTTCATGATTCAAACTGGAATGGCGATGGTGTTGTTCATGACCGCACTGTAAGCAAGAGTGATTCTAATATTATGGGATACATCTATCCTACGCCATAAAATCTTGCTAACCGGTCAACGTACCAAAGGATAAGGATAAAGGCAGAGATTATTAATCTCTGCCTTATTTATATTAAGGCGTACAATATACTAGTCCTTTTTATTTATTAAACTTAAAAGAATTTATAACAGTTTCAAAAATATTTCTAAGAGGCGTCGTATAATCATCTCCATAAATTATTATTATATAATCCTTATATATAATAACAGTGCCTGCATTTCCATTATCATGATAATTTTCCACTGAATATCTCTTTGCAGTAACCCCATTAATATCAATATCAGTAACGATAACTTTCTTAGGACTCTTAAATCTTTCAGTTATTTTACTAGTAGCCTGCGACAAAGAAAGATTACTTGTATTGTGATTAACAGTTATATTTATTTCCCAAGGTTCATCTGATGAATTGCCAAGTCCAAAAATAGTCTCCGTAGAGTCTGGCATAATAACTAAATTTTTCGGGTATTTGAATTCAAAACCATATGTTTTATTAGTATATTTGTTAGTATCTACGCCATCCTGTATATTTTTTTGAAGATCGGCCTTGTTTCCTTCATTTGTAGATACGTCTTGCATGCCTGTCCCAATATCTTTTAGGGAAACTTGAGTTTCTTTTTTTGTACTGTCACCAGTATATTTTTGGTTTTTTTCATTTATTTTTTTTGGCATCGCCGGAATTTGAGTTTGGACATCTCCCTTTTTTTCCTCCCACTGCCATAAAAACGCCCCTACAGTAACAGCAATGATAAGAATTATAATTACGCCTAATTTTGTTTCGATTTTTTGATTCATTTTTTATTTTTACTTTTTTATATCTTTATTATAATACAAAATAAGCGCTTTGCAAAATTAGAAAATAACCAAAACCTTGACTTTTCCCCTCTTCTTCTATATACTTAAACCAACTTAGAAAGTCCAATTAGCCGTCTCGCTTGTCACGCCAAAGTTCGAAAGAGCAAAGGCGAGCCAAGATAAGACGACTGACACCCGTCACAAGGACTTTCTTTGGACGGATTTTTAATTAATTAAAAAGAATAAACTATGCAATACGAACTGTTGTATCTCCTGGGAGCTTCCCATGAAGCGGAAATGCCGGAGATCAAAAAAGAAGTGGAGGGAGTAGTGGAAACAGCCGGAGGAAAATTTCTGGAAAAAGAAACTTTGGACAAAAGACGTTTGTCCTACAAAATTAAGCACGAGAATTTCGGCGTCTATCTAGCCCGCAGATTCGAGCTGGAAGAAATTACCAACATTTCCGACATCACCAAAAACCTTAATCTCAACACCCGAGTTTTGAGGTTTATCATCAGTAAAGCCTCCGAATTGCCAGAGCTAAAAAGCAAAGAAGAAAGAATTGCTGAAGCGAGTAAGCGTGAAAAATCCAGAGAACAAAAAGAAGTTCGCGCAGAGGCTAAGCAAGAAACTGCCAAAGCGACTGCTGTGAAAGAGGAAAAGAAGCCGGAAGAAGAAAAGGAAGAAAAAGAAAAAAGTGAAAATATCGACAAGCAACTTGAAGAAATCCTTAACATATAACCCGATTTGAAACTACAAAAAGCATGTAGGTTCTCATCGGTAAAAAAATTATGAATCTCAATAAAGTCATGCTCGTTGGTCGCCTCACTCGCGACGTCGAAACGCGGAACACCCCAGCCGGACAAACCGTAGCCACAATTTCTATGGCCACTAATCGTTTCTGGAAAGACAAAAACGGACAACGCCAAGACCAAACAGAATTTCATAACGTTGTTCTATGGGGACGTCTCGCTGAAATTGCCGGCCAATATCTTTCTAAAGGACAAGAGGCTTACGTGGAAGGCAGATTGCAAACTAGAAAATATACGGCTAAAGATGGCACCGAAAGAAGAGTGACTGAAATCGTAGCCGAAAATATGCAACTCGGTTCCAGAGCCCAAGGGCAAAGCAGTGATACTCCTTCCTCCGCTTCATCTTTCCAAAGCAACACCCCTTCAGCCCCCAGTGCCAGCCCAGCTGCCACAGCACCCCAAGAAGCTCCCGCTGAATCCCTTCCAACCATTAATCTGGATGAAGAAGAAGGAGAGATAAGAATTGAAGACGTACCCTTTTAAGTAAATAACTAATATATTATGGAAACTCCACAAACAGAGAAAAAACAGTGTTATTTTTGCCAAAATAAGATTGAAAAAATAGATTACAAAGATGCTTATCTTTTACGTCGTTTTATGAATTCACAAGGCAAAATCTACCCAACCAAGCGCCATGGCACTTGCACTCGTCATCAAAGAACTCTTGCTAGCGCAATTAAAAAAGCTCGCGTAATGGCACTGGTGCCGTTTGTCGCTAGATAAATACCTCTACATTTAAGTAAAAATAAACATGGCATAATTTTCAACTGCTTAATATCCAATCACTCAATCAACTTTCAATGTTTATTTTTATAATAATCATTGAAAATTTAAAAATTGAGAATTGATTGAAAATTGAAAATTGAAAATTGAAAATTCATTATGCTTTCAATATCCGACATCAAAAGTGGTAAAAATATTATCCTAAACGGTATCCCCTTCGCAGTTCTCTACCACGAACATTCCAAAACCGGTCGCGCCGGATCAGTGCTCCGTACCCGTCTCAAAAATTTGGCCAATGGTACAGTTTTAGAAAAAACATTTCAGGGTTCTGAAATGGCGGAAGAAGCGGATATCACTAAAACTAAGGCGCAATATACCTACCGAGAGAATGACGTTTATAATTTTATGGACAATGAGAACTATGAACAATTTTCTCTTTCCAAAGAAGCCCTAGGAGACAACGTCAGTTATCTTAAAGAAGGGACCGAAGTGACACTTCTTAATTTCAACGACGGACCAATCAATGTTGAGTTACCGGTCAAGGTGACACTCGAGGTCACTGACGCTCCTCCAGGCATTAAGGGCGACACGGTTTCCACCGGAGGAAAAGTTGTCACCCTTGAAACAGGTCTTAAAGTTTCCACTCCCCTTTTTGTAAAAGTCGGAGACAAAATCATTGTCAATACCGAAAGAGGAGAATATGTCTCACGCGCCTAAAAAAGACTATCAAAAAAATCCAGGATTGGTCTGGATTTTTTTTATTGGAAAATTTAATATACTATATGCGGCTTAGTCTATGTTACTGACTGAAAAATCAAATTTTTCTCCTTTTTTAATCTCTCCGGATATAATCTTTTTCACAATCACGTCTCCAATCTTATCTTGGATGTAGCGATTAATGGCTCGTGCCCCGAAAACCGGGTCGTAGGCTTCAGTGGCCACTTTTTCAATCAATCCTTCTTGAAAATTAATCTCAATGTTTTCTTGCTGTTTAAGATTAGTTGTATATTTATCAAGAAGCATTTGCACCACCTTATAAATATCAGCTTGAGAGAGCGCATGAAAGAAAATCACCCCTTCAAAGCGATTGAGTAATTCCGGGCGAAAAATATTTTCCTTTATCACATAGTCAACTAATTTTTTTTGAATGAGCTTAGCCTCAAGCTTTTTGTCCAAAGCTTCCTTAATCACCTCCGCGCCGGCATTGGAAGTCGCAATTATTATTAGATTTCTAAAATTAATCTTTTTTCCAAACGCATCCGTCAAATGACCTTCATCAAGCACTTGTAAAAAAAGATTCAAGATATCTGGAAATGCTTTTTCAATTTCATCTAATAAAAGTAAAGCATAGGGATTTTCCTTTACCTTGGTTACTAGATACCCCTCCCTGCCGGTGACTTGTGAACCAATCAGGCGATCAATCGATTCTGAAGTTTGATATTCGCTCATATCCAGCCTAATCATTCGATTCTCATCCCCGAAATAAGCCTCAGCCAAAGCCTTGGCTGACTCAGTTTTGCCCACCCCGGTTGAACCTAGAAACAGAAAACTTCCGATTGGTTTGTTTTTTTCGCTCATGCCAATTCTCGCTCGACGCATCGTTTCAGCAATTTCACGGATAGCGGTTTCTTGACCGATTATGCGCTTGTGAAGAATTTGCTCTAGATTCAAAAGTTTTTCACTTTCTCCGGAAGTTACTTCACCCAAGGGCACTTTTATTTTTTTAGAAACTGCTTCACTGACAACCGCTTTGGTGATACGACCCTCTCCAATGGAAGTTGACCAGTACAGGATAATCTCCTCTAAGAGATCCAGGGCCTTCTCAGGGAAAGGCGCATCCGAGATATAGCGCTCAGCCAGATTAACCAATTCTCGAATAGCTTGGTAGGTGAAAAAAACTTGACCACGTTCAATTCCCTTAATTTTGCGATAAACTACTTGCATAGACTCATCAGCGCTCATTTCAGAAACTATAATCGTTCCACAATATTTCATAATGTTGGATTTTTTCTCTATAATAGAATGAAAATCCGAGGAAGTCGTCGTTCCAATTATCCGAAAGCTGGGGAGACTCAGGTATTGGGAAAGCGCGCCTAAAATATCATAGGGAGCAGAAAAATATTCATGAATATTTCGAATGATTAAGGTGATATTTCCGGCATAAGCCGCTTCACCAAAAAGCTTTCCCAAGAGCTGATCGATTTCATTTTGTGAAGAAGATCCAGCGATGATAGCTTTAATATCCAACTCCAAAATCCGTTCTCCTTCAAAAGCCGTGCCGGACGCATTGTTTCTAATTTCCCGAGCTAAGCTATGAATGATTGTGTCCCGACCAACTCCCGGCTCACCAATTAGAATGACATTATTCTGTTCTCCGCGAAGAAGCATTCTTTTAATTTCCTCCACATCATCTTGCTTACCAACTAATTTGGCATTTCTATATTCGCTATAGTCTCCGTCTGATAGGTCTATGGCATATTGATCTAGATGAACGGTGTAAGAATAGGACCAATATCTTCCAATGGGAGCATGCTCCGATAATTTTTCCATTCCCCAAAATTGACGCGCTTTCTTTTTTTCAAGATAACTGTTCATTTCCCATTGAACTACCCGCAAAAATTCCTCCTCTTTCATATCCACTGACAAAAGATATTTTTCAAAAGCCGGTTTATTTAAAAGTATCTTTTCTTCTCCAGAAACACCATCTTCTCCGGTGCGATTCCAAACTTTTTCAAACCAACCTTCTCGAGCAAGTCCAGGAATATTAGATAAGGAATAATTTTTCTTACTCTCAAACCAGGCAAAAATTGAAATGGCGAGCACCCAAGCGCTTAAAATGAAGCTTATAAAACAAAGAAGTGTGCCCACTCCAAAACCAGATTGAAAATAAAAAAACGCTCCAGCTGAACTGCCCAAAAGAAACAACGGGAGAAAAAGCCAAAGGATAAAAATAAGAAAACCAAATATAAAAACTCCCAACTCCATTATTATCCCAAAAAACATTACACCCGATTTCACAATCGCCCCCAAAAATCTAGTGACAGTATTTTCTAAAATTATTTGAAAAAAAAGTACTGGGTGAAAACCACGCTGACCTACCCGAGACACATCACGCCTCCAAGGTGAAAGCAATGTTTTGGCGAAACGTCCGATCGAAAAATAGTTCCAAGAAAAAATAAAATAGTTTTCCCAGATTTGGAAAAGATTCTTAATCCCCTTGGAATAATGCCACAAGATAAAATTAATCATGAAAAATAAGTTATAGTTTAATAATCATATAATAACATAAATGACTCTATTTTACGATTCATCCTTGAAATATGCCAAAAGCGTGCTACACTGGTAGCGGGAAACAAAACCTCCTATATAAAATATTTTTTAAAGAAAATGCCGACAATCGCTCTAAATAAACGTGCCTATTTTGATTATGAAATCCTGGAAACTTACGAGGCTGGTTTGGCGCTTCTCGGAATGGAGGTTAAATCAATCAAAACTAAGCATGTTAGCCTCCGAGAATCCTTTGTCACTATTCACGGTGAAGAGCTGTATCTAACCAATTCCCATATTCCCCTCTATATCCACGCCGGGAAAGTCCCTGCCTACAATCCCACTCGCCCCAGAAAGCTCTTGGTGCGTCGCTCTCAAATAAAGCATCTCATCGGCGCCGCTCGCACTAGAGGCTTGACATTAGTGCCTATTAAATTGTATACTAAGAAACGACTTATCAAGCTGGAATTCGGCCTGGGTAAAGGCAAGAAACAGTACGATAAGCGTGAAAAAATCAAGAAAAGAGAAGACGAGAGAGGAATGAGACGAGAGATGAGAAATTCCTAGCGGGGATGTTTGGTTTCGACAAGTTGTACGTTTAAAATATGCAAGCTGAGGATGATACTCCCTCATAAATCCGTATCAAAGTTATAAGTGCAAACTTCATAACAAAAGCAAAAAATGTGATGGCGCAAGCTTTCAATTCAAATTTTGCGGTTGCCTTAGCCTAACTTCGGTTAGGTCTTAAGGTCATCAAACCGTCGACTTCTGATAGGCGGATCTTGGTGTTATACATCAGAATAGCGGATAATATGTTTTTCAGGTCTTATCCGCGAAACTAATCTGAGAATAGGTTGAGATAATTTTGTCCGCTTTATATTCCCAACCAAACCAATAGACGGACTAAGCTTGTAGATTATTTTAAATGAATAGCTTTGGACGCGAGTTCAATTCTCGCCATCTCCACATAAACATTAATATTAAAAGCCATTAGAAGAACATACCGAAAACATTTTCCCAAGAAAAACGAACTTCGCACTCGCATCAACGAAGCTATTTTTGCACGTGAAGTCAGAGTAATTGGCGAAGAAGGCGAACAGATCGGAGTCATCACTACGCAAGATGCTCTGGCGATGGCTAAAGCTCAAGCGCTGGATTTAGTGGAAATTTCTCCCAAGGCCGTTCCTCCAGTAGTCAAGATTATGGATTTTGGGAAATATCAATATCAAAAATCCAGAGAAGATCGCCAGAATAAATCCAAACAGAAAAAATCAGACATCAAAGGTATCCGCCTAGGAGTCAGAACAGATGAACATGATTTGAATTTTAAAAAGAATCAAGCTGAAAAATTCCTCACTAAGGGCAGTAAGGTAAAGGTTGAAATAATGTTAAAAGGTCGAGAAAAAGCCCACCAAGATTTAGCTAGAAAGAACCTCGAGGATTTTATAAAAACAATCACCATTCCCAATAAGATTGAACAAGAAATAAAAAGATATCCAGGAGGATTTAATGTAATAATAACACCAGAATAAAACATATGCCTAAAATGAAAACCAAGAAAGCTTTGGTAAAAAAAATCAAAGTGACCAAAGGAGGAAAAGTGACTCGTCGCCATACCGGACAAAATCATTATAATTCTAAAGAAAACGGTAAAGCTGGTCGAGCTAAAAAAGGAGACATCCGCCTGAATAGATCAGACGAGAAGAATATTTTAAAAGCATTAGTTAACTAACATCCTATAAAACAATATGACACGAGTAAAACGCGGAGTAGCCGCCTCTAAAAGAAGAAAGAATCTCCTGGAAGACGCTAAGGGATTTATGTGGCGCAGAAAAACCAATTATGCCGCCGCTAAGCAAGCCGTCACCAAAGCCGGTAGCTATGCCTTTAGAGACAGAAGAACCAAAAAAAGAACAGCTAGGAGACTGTGGATAACAAGACTTAACATCGCCCTGAAAGAAATCGGGTTACGCTATAACTCTTTCATTAAATTAATGAGCGACAAAAACATCGAGCTCGACAGAAAAGTCCTCTCTCAGTTGGCTATGGAAAATCCGGAAGTTTTCAAAAAATTCACCGAGAGTGTAAAATAGAAATCTTTTAGAAAAGCAAAAGAGCGTCTCACGATTGAGACGCTTTTTTTGTTACGTAGCATGCTACGTAACAACAGTTCAGACTTTTATTTTTTCAAAATCACCTCTCTAATTAATCTCTGTAAAGCATAAAATGGCAACCAAATCCAAAGTGATTTTTTAGTCCATTTATTGAAAAATGGATTAAGTCCCCCGGGCGTGCGCATAAAATCAATGGCAAGATATATTATAAAACAAAAAAGAAGAAACATTGTCGCGAGCACTAAATAAGTATCTGCCATATTTTTTTACCCAATAAATTAAATAATTTTTGCCTGAGCCATTATTTCATAAATGACATCTTTTTTCTCCACCACAATTCTCCAGCCTTTTTTTTCTGCTATCGTCTTTAAATTTAAATTCGGATTAAATGCAATCGGGTTATCAACCACTTCCAAAAATTTAGCATCCGATTCTGTGTCTCCAATACCATAAGAATCTTCTAGTGTTAAGCCGTTTTCAATAGCATATTGTTTGACTACGTGGCCTTTGTGTTTAGTCGGCTCGAAGACTGCTCCACCGGTATATATTTCTTTAGCGTCCGTTTCATAGACAGAACCGAAAACCGCATCGAATTTCAAATATTTATTATATTCCTCCACAATCTCGGAAGGAGATCCACTCACCGCAATGATATGATACTTCTTCTTTCTCAGCTCTGCAATTAAATTGTTCGCAAAGATATAGGTCCGGTCCTTAAAAAATGGCATCACGATCTGGGCGGCTTTTATAACTTCATTTTTATTGCAACCCGTCAGATTTTCTACATAAATTTTCACCAGTGCTTGACGGTAATCTTCATATGTCCCCTTGTGATCCAGCCAGCGCGTATAAAGACTGACCAATTCGTCCCGCACGTCTTTGGGGAAAACTTTCATCCAAGCCAACTCATTGATAAGTTCAAAGGCCAGATTCTTTCTGAAAATAGTACCGTCAATATCAAAAACGGCTAGCTTGTTTTTTGCCATATTTTTTCTTTATTTCAATAACTAGGCTGTGCGGAGTTTTAAGTAGATGCCGTAAAGTCCCAAAATAATTGCCACCAGCATCCATTGTGTCCCGGCCAAACCAAAAACGTCAGTATGAGCCAAGGAATCATAGGCGGAAATAACAGCAGCTACCGCAGAAAACCACATTAGAGTATCGCTATGTTTTCTCATATGCATAACCCACCTCTTTTCTAGTTTTATTTTTTCTTATTCTATTATACCACAAACACTTTAAATCCTTAAATCCTACCACTGAAAAGATCCTTGGCCTTGTCCCAAACTTGCGGATAATCCTTTTGGACTTTGAGCCAATACCACCACTCCACTCCCCAAAGATAAACCTGAGGGAAACCAACCGCCCTCGCATAATTGACATTGGCTTCCAATTTTTCGGCTGTCATTGATTTGAATTGTTCTTCAAGCGGTTGATTGGTGGTGTACCCGGCAATCCAAGGTTCTCCCTGCAATTCCATCACCACCGCATTTTTCTGATGAGCAAAAAGATTAATGAGGCCATATTTGAAACGGAAAAATCTCGGTCCAATTGGATAAGTATAATATCCCACCCCGGCCTTATACACATTACGGTACATTGTAGTGCCAAAAATATCTGCTCTTGAAGCCGCTTGAATCCACAAGGACAGCTCCCCGCTGTCAGTGACAATTATTTTACGCGCTGGGTCAAGGCGGTGCACCTGAGCAATTTCGCTATCCAAAAGAGCAGGATCTGGCTTGGGACAAACTCCAAAAAGCAAAAATGGTTCATTTTCCACCTGCCAATATTCAATCTCAGGATTATTTTTATAGCGATTAATCACCACTTCGATAAAACTATGCAAAGAATCTTTTCTTTTTTGGTCACTAGTATTCGCCCATTCCGGAATAGCACATTCCGGCCAACGCGGCACTTTTTGCCCGACGGTAAGTACGATGTCCACATTCCTTTTTCTGGCTTCGGCCAGCTCCCAATCAATATCAGAAAAATTATATTCCCCTTCCGTCTTTTCCGCCAAATCCCAATAGACCGGCAGTCTGATTTTTTTAGCACCTAGGTCATCCAGAGTCGCCAAATAGGCCTCTTTCCAGTTAAGTCCAATGTCAGAAGCATACCGGGAAGAAAACGTCACCCCCAGCTCCACCTGATTGTTTTTTTGTGAAACGGGCAGATTAACGTAGATGAAAAATGCAATCACTACGGCCAGAAGCGCTCCAATTGTCCAAGCTATTATTTTTAATATTTTTTTTATCATTTTATTTTTTTTATTTTAATAAATATTTGAAACAAGAAATATTCCCACTGAAATTACCAAGATAGCCATCACTTTCTGCACAGAATTCCTCCAGTCTTTTTTCTCCTGAAAAACTTTTGGCAGCCACATGGAAAATCCGATTCCCAGAAGAAAAATAAAGGCATACTCCATCGCCACTAGGGCATTAATGACGGTAATGTTGCCGAGAGACATCGACTTATTCAAAAGAACCGAACCTACGCCTCCTAAAATCTTATTAAAAACAAAAAGCGTGCCGGAACTCTGCGCCTCATGACTGGGCTTTTTAAAGTTTAGGAGAGAAGAAAAAATAGCTTTTCGCCAACCAGCCCAAAAAAGAAAGCTAAGAGCAGCCACGAAAAATCCAATTCGCGTCCAGATAAAAACATTTAAAAAATTATCACTTTGGTAAAATAATTTAAAGAGGGTATAAGAAAATCCTAAAAGTAAGCCGGAAAAAATCGCATGATAAAATCCGGCAAAAAAGCTATGTCGACCACCCTTCTTCGGACGCATCCAAGAAATCAAAAATCCACCTAAAATTAAAATGGCTACTCCAAAAAGTTGCATACCGGACAATTTGTCTCCCAGAAAAATAATTGAGAGAAAATAGGTCGTCACGGGAATGACCGCTCCCACCACCGGCACCACTCGACTGGCTTCGCTTTTCTGAATGGCAAAAAACAAAAGCAATGTGCCAAAAGCAAAAATCATCCCCGCCAAAACATATTGCAAAAAGAGAAATGGCGCGACCGAATGCAACCCAAAGGGGAAAAGAATGATGGTGAAAAAACTCAAGACCCCAGAATAAAAAGCGTAGACCACTGGGTGATTTACTCTTTTCGAAGACAATAAAAACTTATCCAGCATTGTCTGGAGAGCGATCAAGAAATATGCAATCGTCACGATAAAAAGCCAATTCATATCAAAATTTTATTTTTCTTTTTTTATCTTGCTTTTTCATTCTACACCAAAAAATGAATATTAAAAAGACAAAAAATCACTTCGCCATTCAATAATCACTTTCTATAATCAATACACCAGAAGTCCAGTTGGCGCTGTAGGTGGAGTGGCATCAGTGTCGCCACTATATTCATATACATCTACGGTCTCTGCTGAATTTGCACCTTGGTAAGCCGTGAATAATTTATCATCAAGAGGGCTAAAAGCAAATGATGTCACGCTCGCACTAGTTTCGTCAAAGACACTCTCCCACGTTCCGCTATAAAACCTCTCTATTCTTCCTCTCTCATTTTCAAAATCGAAAAAACTAATATATGGTTCGTGAGTAACCGGATCGAATTTCATATTTATATAAGCGGCGGATCCGCCTGAAAATCCTGGCGCTCCGACGCTTTGCCACACACCCCCATTATATCTCATCACAGTTACCTTGTTCATAAACGACTCATCACTGAACGCGATATATGGCTCATTAGTTGAGGGGTTAAAGACAATATCAATATCTTCATCATCTATATCTGAAGAAAATCTAGGTTCTCCGACATTTTCCCAGGATGTTCCGTTAAATTTAGAAACAGTCACTCTACTAGAATCCATTTCTATTCTGTCAGTAAAAGCCACATAAACCTCATCAGTGCTTGGAGCAAAAGCCATTCTAATCGAATATGCGTCACCGACAGCGGTATTTTTTATCATTCCCAATTCCGACCAAGAACTGCCGTTGAAACTAATTATATGAGTAGTATAATTATCATCGACGTAAGCTACATATGGTTCTCCGGTTTGAGGATCAAAAGCCAGATCTATTCCATTAAAAGTTCCGGCGGTGACATCCGGATTTCCGACATCCACCCAATAATTTCCGTCAAATCTCACAACTGTTCCGCCTGAATCATTTGATTGGTCGTCAAAAACGGCATAAGGTTCCGCGGTTATCGGGTTAAAGTCAAAATCCCGAATAAAATCACCCAGCCCGGTGCCAACATTTTCCCAGGATGTTCCGTTATATTTCTTCAAAAAATTTCCCGCAGCCACATAAGGCTCGTGGTTCGCAGGATTGAAATTGATTATCGGATAATATCCGGAAAATTCTGATCCGACTGCCGTCCAGGTGCCGGCAATCGACCTGGGAGCGCCAAAAATATTCACAACTAAAAATATTATAATTGTTAAAAATATTTTAAGCTTGTTTTTTATTCGCATAATATTTTTATTTTTATCACGCTACTCACACCACGCCGTATTTGTCATATCCAATCCTAAAGAATATCTGAGAACCAAAAGAGCATCAGCTGAATTAGATATGGAATCACAATTATTATCCCCTGTGATTCTATTGCCTATCCAAGAAGTACCATTCATTGATAGCTCCAAGGAATGACGCAAAGTCAAAAGTGCATCAGCCGTATTCGTAGTGGAGGAATTATTAACATCCGATCTAATGCTTGTTTGAGATATGCTCTTGGAAACTTCTCCCGGGTCCGTTGAGCAAGCACTTTCATTACCACTACTGTCCAAGGCTGTCACTTGAAAATAGTAAATTTCTCCGGGAGTAAGTCCGCTCAGCCAATAACCGACATTGTCAGAGGCGCCCACCGTCACACTGTGCGGATAACCGGATGGACAATTGGAGATATGGGAAGTAGTGTCATAATATATTTTGTAAGAAGCTAGGTCGCTTTCCCTGTTGGCGTCCCAAACTAAAACCGCCGCTCCGGCACTGACAAATTGAGCGTTAGCAAGAAAGCAAACGACTAAAAGAAAAACTAATTGTAATATTTTTTTCATTTTTATCTTCAAGATGATTTATCTAGTTTCATTTTAACATGATGTTACATAGCACGCTACGTAACAAGGCTATTTTTATCCTTCACACCACGCCGTAGAGCCCATCGAAAGTCCCACGGAATACCTGAGAATGAGAAGGGCGTCAGCCGAGTTGGTTACACTGTCGCAATTGACGTCGCCGGTGGTGGCGCTAGCCTGCCAAGCAGTTCCATCCATTGAAAGACCGACAGATTTTCGCAGAGTTAAGAGAGCATCAGAAGTGGTAATAGAAGAAGAGTTGTCGACGTTGGCGCGGATAATTTGGGCATATTCATAAGCACCAATATCCGGCGAGGCATCCCTTGGATACTTATTCAAATCTATTGTTGGAGACAAATCCGCAGACCCTGCGTCAATTGCGGACACCGCCGTTGACTTGAGTCTATAATTAAAATCTCCTGGGTTAACAAAAAGATCATAAGACATAGCACTTGTTAAATTTTTTATATTATGATCTGCTGTAACACCGCCATATATTTTCTCTGCTGGATTCGTAAATAATGAATGATCGCCTATAGCAGAACAAATATTATTTCTAACAATATTCCCATACCCCTCAGTTCGATTTTTATGAGGCAATACCCTTATAGGTGATGAGACATTCCCCAAAGGGTTAGAAACAACTGTATTATTGATAATTTTACAATTAATGGCACCGGTCAACGTTATTCCATGAGTTGTCGGAGAAACAATAAGATTGTTTTCAATTATAAAATCCTCATAAAAACCATCATACATACCTATACCTTGAGCATCGGCTGCAAAGAGTTGACCAGGAGAATCATTCGATATTAAAGTATTACCGCGAATCTCTAGTCCCTTTTGGGGGCTTTGCCCTCCATAATCCATCCAATCTGGTTCAGCACTATCAGCAAGCGCCCATCCCTGTATTAAATCAGGATGATTCGCATCAACCAAATATAAATTTTTTACAATATTGTATTCTATTTTAGAATAAGAAGTCCCTCCCATTCTAATAGCATCTCCACTTACCCAATTAATAAAATTATTTTTTATCTCCTCGTGTTGCCCACCAAGGAAAGCAATTGCAAATGAAGTATTGTAAAAGTTACAATTATCTATTGTAATGTACTCAGAATAATATGTGAACACACCACTCACAGTATTATCAAGCCAATCCTGCATCGTCGTCCATCTACTATTATCCATATAACTAAAAAGTGTACTATTCTTGAGTGTTATGTCCCTGGATCTTCCAAAAAAGTTGTGGGATGTAACATAGAAAAGAGCACTTACAGGTGAAGGTTTAGCGATAGGGTCTGGCCCGTAAGTGTAGCTTATAGAAATTCCATCAAATATCCACTTCGCACCATGATCTATTGAGATGTTATGAAATTCTGGAGTTGCGCCTTCTGCTGCCTTTATAGTTATCCAGTCATCGTTTACAGCACCAACCATAGTAAGGGTGCCATGATATCCCGATAGAAGATATATGGTGTCACCTGTATGTACCGACCCATCAGGATTTTTAACAGCTATGTTGGGATATCCTGACCACACTCCTGTCCTAATTTTTCCCTGCTCCCATACTTCTTGCATGGTTGACCAAGGGTGGGCCTGTGTGCCGTCATTACTCATACTCCCAAGCATTGGATCAACGTAAAAATCCGCTGCTTGGACTTTATGAGAAACAAAAAAACAAAGAAACGTTAGAAAAATAAATTGGAATGTTTTTTTCATTTTATTTTAGACATGTTTATTTATTCCTATTTTAATACAAAAAATCTTTTTTTCATCCCTCTATACATGTACGTTCCTATGTAAGTACTTCTGATCATTCCGCCAATTCATTAACTCTTTAATTTATACAATCTTTATATATCTCTTTTCTAAACCCGTTAACTCGCCAATTCGTTAACTAAATAATTCTTTTATACTTCACACCAACTGGTCTCTCCCATATCAAGTCCTAAAGAATATCGCAGAATTAAAAGAGCATCGGCTGAATTAGAAACATTGTCGCAATTCACATCGCCAGTGGTTGCGCTCACTTGCCAAGCAGTGCTGGACATATCTAAGCCTAGAGAGTTTCGCAGAGTGAGCAGTGCGTCAGCAGTGGTGATGGCAGAAGAACCGTCCACATCCGCTCGGTAATCTGAAGCGGTTTCGAATCCGGCTTTAATCCAGGCGTTAACCACAGATGAAGTAAATCTGATGTCCCAGTTGTAACGATCTTGATTCCTACATTTATCAATGAAGGCATCGACAGTCGTTGTTTCACCGATAAAAGCCATATAGGTTTCAATTGACCTGGTTGGATCCGTAAAAGATACTTGTTCGAAAGTCGAGTTGTCACCTGTCAAAGAAATCCACTGCGCATCTGTTTTTGTTCCTCCAACGCTAAACCAAGTGTCTCTGGCCCTGGTGCTGAAATACTTATTATTAACAAACGAATATCCAGTAAGAAGCGTGTCATGGGGTGATGAAACTATATATCCAGACTCGGAATTAAAATGATTATCAGTGAAAGATATGCCGGTTCTCGGAGCGCTATTGGTGTCCAGATCACCTATTGAGATAGCCGTGGCTGACACATCATAGGTTATATTATTTTTAACCGATGTATTCCTACCGCCAAACGCAATGCTGTAAAATTGTGTGTTAGTTGTGCCCGGCTCTTGATGCACCATAATATTATTTTCTATCAGTCCTCCGTCCCAATCGAAGTTGTAGAAAAACCATCCCAATTCTCTGTTTGTTGGATTCCATTTCCCGGGATTTGTCCATATATTATTAGTAACTATGGGATTTTTAAAAGCAAGTGGCACATGTTCATCGTTTGCCCCCATACCAAAAGCTATCTCTCCACCAACAATCAAATTATTATCAAAAATCCCTATATCACCGGAACCCGGTCTTACTTTTACATTATTACTCGAACCCCTTATGAACACATTATTTTTAACAGTCATATTCTCACTGCCGTCAGACAAATACATATTGTGATTAAATATTGTCGCTTCACCTTCTTCATCTGTGTCATCTCCATCATTTTGCACAAGCCAGCCATTATGATCAAAAACATTTTCCTCTATAACAAGGTCCTTAACATTTCCTAAAATTAAGCCTTGGGAGTGGGCAGAGGATGTGGAATAGGCGTTAAGAATTAAATTTCTTCTAAATGTAACGCCATCATTTCCGTTTGTGGCTACAGGTGCGAAGTTTACATTATCTTTGAAATATCTAATCTTACAACCCTCTACTAGGATGCTAGCTATCGTGTACTGCTCGTGTGAATAAAAAAACATTCCTGTTCCGCCTTGTACTCCAGCTGTATAATTTGGTGAGGATGGATCTCTGAAGTCTTGATAAAAATCCAGCCCTGATATAGCCAGATATCTAGTATCTATATTTCCATTGTTGGCATATCCTCCTCTAAATAATGGCATATTCCCGGTGTTTCCATAAGAAGAAACCACAGTAGGCTCAGTAGCTGATCGCCCATTTCGTGAATAGGTAATCCCCATGTCAAAAACTGAGCCTCTTTTATAGAGCATCCAGTCAGGACTATTAGCCCCCATAAAAGTTACTGCTTTGGCTGGAGTAGCGCATGGTAATATTGTACCAACAGGGTTAAACGGGTCTGTCCCCATCTCGCCATCAGATGTGCGATATGTCCGGCATGTATTATCATCCCCGGAAACACTATCAATATACACAACGTCCGTGTCAGAAGAAGGCGTAAAAATTGTCCAACCCTCCGCATCTTTAGGTAAATTAATTTGTTCTGCCTTAGCTTTGTTTATGGGTAAAATAAAAAAACAAAGAACTGTTAGGAAAATAAATTGTAATTTTTTTTTCATCGTTTGTCTTCAGCGAGATTTAATCTGCTTTCTCCACAACTCCCCAATCAAAAGTTTTATCTCCAAAGGGTTGACCATTAAGAAGACTATTGGGATCACTAAAGCCAATTTTTCCTAAGTTAATTTTATAAGCTCTAACGGATATCGTCTCTTTCATTGGTTGATAATCCCCACTCTTTTTTTGCTCCTTGATGCTATCTTGCTGTTCTTTAGGAAGAGTTTTTATATCAATATCTTTTTCTATTGATTGAGTGAGTTCTTGTGCTTCTTTTTCGTGCAGTTTCATCTTTAAAATAAGATAACTGACTTTTTCAGTTATTGACCATTCGTGATCCTCTGGATAGACGCCAATAACATATCCCATTTTCATCGAACTCTTCTTGTCTTCAACTGGATCAGCACTTTTTTCATCTCGCACTGAAACCAAGACTTGGTAATTTTTAACTTCTCCTTTCTTTGAAGAGAAAAAATAGATACCACCCCAGATGAGCCCTCCGGCGAGAATAATTATCCCCAAGACAAAAAGCACTAGTCGCCAATATCTCAACATATTTTTATGAAAATTATAATTACTTAATTGTCTGTATTATATCACAAAAAGTCCTATCCCTCGCACCACGCCGTGCCTCCCATCGAAAGTCCCAAAGAATATCTCAAAATTAATAGTGCATCGGCGGAATTAGAAACACTGTCGCAATTCACATCACCTGTGGTTGCACTCACTTGCCAAGCGGTGCCGGACATTGCAAGGCCGAGCGAATTGCGCAGAGTGAGGAGAGCGTCAGTAGTGTTAACCTGAGAAGAATTATTCACATCGGCGCGAATAATCCCATAGACCGGACCGTATTTTACCCGATAAATATTCCACACACTATCAACAAATGCTGAGTATGAAATAGTGCTTCCTATTTCAGCTTGGTGAGCCGCCCATCTATCTTGATATTCAAAAAAAACCGGCCAATTCCAAAGTGGTTTAGCTCTCATAATCGTTGCTGCTAAATCATGACCACTTATCGATCTGGAAACTATCTCCCGATAAGCGACGTTCCAATTTGAACCAGCTCTTTCTGGAATATTCCAATATGATTCTCCCCACTCCGGAAGACCTATCATATCAGAGGTATATGGGTCTCGTAATCTTCCATCCGCCGTGTATCTAGCTAAATCAACATCAAATTTTTTAACATAAAAATATTGCTGTTCTTCTTGAAAAATTGGATAATTTTCCGCATCAGCATATTTCAAGATATTACTATCATTCAGCATTAATCCTGTGAAAACCATTGGCCATTTCCTTCCTATGCCATGTCCTCCCCCTCCCATCCATAAACCTCCCTGAGTTGTGGTGGTGAAAATATTCGCCCTATTTTCTGTCACGCCATACCAATCAATGCCTAATTGTAAAAATTCCATCATCAATGGCTCTAGTTCTGCTTGGCTATAATCAAGAAGTAGTGTCATAGACACATCTCCCGTAATATTAGCCATGTCCCTACCATAGTCCGGCATATTATTAGATGGATGAATTTCCCTGCCAGTCCAAGAACCGCCGCCGTGATCCAGCCAAACACGCTCTATTCTAGAAGATAAATAAGATAAATCTGGCAGGTTGGTAATGCTAGTTTTCGATAATTTCGGCAAAAGATTCCACTGAATATCTGAGATATTCCAATGAGTTGTTTTATCTGTTCCGCTATAAGGTGGCCTAAAACTGCCGGCTGGAGGAGATTTTGTAAGAATGGTTAATACCGATGCATCTACCAGTTGTGGTCGAGTGTTAGCAACATCATTTGTCTTTGTTGAGACCAACGAAGCATCGCCAGTTATCATCAAAGGATTTCCAATAGATAAATCATTCCCGTTCGGCCTTCCAACATTAACAGCTGGATTATATGTCCAGTTGTTAACAGTACTATCATAACCATTGCTTGTTTCGGTTGGATTAAGCATCGAGCCATTCTGTATTCGGCCACCCACGTTGGAACTCTTAGGAGATATTTCAATAATTGTCACTCCATCCCCTGGATCAAGCACCCAATAATCTCCATTAGCAAACTGCCCCACTTCGTAGTCGTGGTCGAAAGTCCAAGCGATACCATACTCGGTCACTGAAGTGGCAGCTTTGGCGGGTATGGGAGAAAAGAGAATAAAGAGAATTAATAAAAGTATCTTTTTCATTGATAAATTCAAAAAGATTAACCTATTTTAATTCTAATATAAAAAAGCCTTTAAAGATAGTCTTTAAAATAAACTTTGAGAAATTAATCCCCAAAGAATATCTCACGAAAATTATCCCAAAAAGATTAAGATTCCAAGCGGTTAACATAAAGACTCACGTCAGATATCCATTTTTTAACCGCCACCGGATCATGACCCGAACAAGAACTGCCACATTTCCAAACTACCATCCGGGCAGGGGTGTCAATTTTTTTAGCAATTAAATCAGCAATTCTTTGCCCCACCACGTCTATGGCCTGTTCCGGATTGTCAAAACAAGAATACCCTCCTTCGGTCACGTTATACCCACCCTTATACCCCCAATAATTATAACAATCTTTCCCGCCTTTTTTGGGCGAATGAGTTCCCCAGTCTGATTCCTTTTTGGCAATTCCAATGAGAAAAGCGGCCACTGTCTTATCTTCCCGCGCCAAGTTGCCAACCATCTCAGTCATCGGATGACCTTTTAACATGTTCACATAAACATCTTCCATTGGATCAGGAGCGTCGTGCCCAATCTTCGCCTTAAGAGAAATCTCGCAAATTTGCTGTTCACTTTTTTGGCTAGTAATCTTTTCCTGAAAACCCTGACCCACTCTTTCCATCGGATCGGGGATATTAACAGCATAATCCACGGCCAAATCACTTTTTTTAGCTAAAGCTTTTTCTCGAAAAAGAACAGAAAAAAACAGACCCGTTGCAATGACGAGTATGGTAGCGATTAGTATATTTCTTTTTTTACTTCTTTCGTTTCCTATTAAAGATTTCCCCCATTTCTTTAATATCGGTAAAGGATCTTCACCCATAAATAGTTTTTATTCCCCCCTTTTTTCTCTCGAATAAACTCTTAAGATTTAACGAATCTTTTTTTAAAACGACCATATTAGGATAGCATACGAGAAAAGCGTGTCAAAGGAAAATGGCCTAATTTTTAGCGTTAAAAATAAAAAAAGGCTTTTAAGAGCCATATAGCACCACAAGTTATCCACAAGCCAAATCAAAAAAATCCCGGAAGTGACGCCTGGGGACAATTTTTAATTGTTATCGTCGAATTTATTAAAATAGTAGTTGACTGAGTCCACCCAGCGCAAAACATTTTCCTTTTTGTCCCAAGAGCAGTCATATCCGCATTTCCAAACCACCACCATTTTCCCCGGAGTGGTCATTTTCTCCTGGGAAACTAAAAATTGCAACCGTTTAGCCACTGTTTCCACCGCGTCTTGTCGGCTGTCAAAACAGGTATGCCCTCCGGTGCCCATCTTCGCTCGCTTACCTCGATATCCCCAATAGTTATAACAATCATTACCTTCACTATCCACCGGCACGTGTACTCCCCAGCTGGATTCTTGCTTAGCAATGCCAACCATAAAAGCCGCTACCATACGATCTTGCTGAGCGATATAGGGCGCCATTTTTTCAATTGGATAGCCCTTAGTCATTTCAGCAATTTCATCTTCCAATTGTTTATTTGTGGAAGATTTTTCCTGATAGTCCTGCATTATCTGAGCGACATAGTTTTCCACTTGAGTTGCATCTTTACTGTCGTAAATAGTCTCAGCGCTTGCGCCAAGCACTTGCGCTGCTTCTTGTATATCCGAAACATCTTGCGTTGTGACTTCTGAGCCGGAACTTATCGAAACTGCTGCCGCTCCTTGACCTAAATAGCGATAGATAAAAGTCATCAAAAACATTCCCACGACCAACGACCCCACAATGGAAACATTCCACAATTTAACTGTAGACATTCCTTCAAACGGACGAACTATAGCCTCTTTTGCATAATTACCGTAACTGCCATATTTTTCCTTGATTTCAGCATAAAGATGATCCCAATTTTCTACGGCGTAACGCACCGGCACCTTTTTTTCAAAGTTCAAAAATCCGTCCACACTGGAAAAATTAGGCTTCTGATCACTTTTAATCAAATGCAACTCGAGATTATTGGTAGAAAAATTATTTGTTCTGCCATATTTAGAGAAAAGAGTGGAGGAATTTTTACGTTGCCTCATAAAATACACCGACTGCTCATTATAGACCACTTCCTTTTTCTTTTTTACGAAAGAACTCTCTATTTGATTAAATCTATCTTTATAAAACAAAAAATCATCCGCTTGCGCAGTTTTTTTCTTATCTTTTTGAAAGTTTTTTCTTGCCCAATCAGAACTAGAAATTATAGCAGAATCAATATATTTTTGTTTTTCAGATATTTTCATTTAAAATAGAAGATTTTATATTTCTTCTTTGAGATTATAGCATCTTTTCCTTTTTTCTACCAACCAATAAAAGAGAAAAGCCCGTCACAAGCATAAAAAAGCTCAAGAGCTGTCCCATAGTTAAGATCCCAAATAAAAAACCAAGTTGCCCATCCGGCTCACGAAAAAATTCTATCCCAATTCGCGCCACAGCGTAACCAATAATATACAGTGCCAGCATCTGATTTTTATATTTTTCCTTATTTCTAAGTGGCCACAAAATCAGAAACAACACTATACCTTCCAAAATCGCTTCGTACAATTCCGACGGATGACGTAAAAATCCATAGGGGTCACTTGGAAAATACATTCCCCAAATTTTATCCGTCATACGACCATAAAGTTCACCGTTGAAAAAATTTCCCATGCGACCGAAGAAATAACCAGCCGGAATAGCCGGGGCGATAAAATTAGCCAAACTCCAAAAGTCGAATTTTTTAATTTTCGTATATACCCAAGCGGTCGCGAGTGCCCCAATTAAAGCCCCATGGTAACTCATCCCGTAAATCCCGATAAATTGATGAGTCACCGGATCATAGGGAGAAATAATAGCCAATGGATTAGCGGTATAATATGGGAAATTATAGAAAAAAACATAACCCAGCCTTCCTCCAATAAGTAGTCCACTAAAAGCCACCAGCATCAAATCCAAAAGAGTTTCATTTTGAAATTTATAATTTTTATTTTGGATTTTATTTGAAATTTTAAATTTGAAATTTAAAATTTCCGGACTTTCTCCTCTTCTTATTCTAAACGCTAATATTAGATACACCACCAAAAATCCTACTATATACATAAGAGAATACCAATCAACCGGTAAACCAAAAACAGAAAACGCCACCGGATTTAAGTGATATGGAATGTGTTGGTAGAAATAGAGGAAATTTTGCATAAAAATAAAATTAATCCTCAAATCCGATTTTTTTCGTATTTTCATCCTCGGGCTTTTCTTTCATAAGTTTTGTAAGCACCTTAAAGACCACATTAAAATTGTCGTCATATTTTTTCTCCATTTCTTCCACCTTATGTTGTAAATCTTTGTGGGTTGAAAGTATTTCGCGAAGCCTGACAAAAACTCTAGCCACCTGGATGCTGACTCGAACCGCTCTTTTACTCTTAAGAACCGCAGAAAGCATTACGACCCCTTGCTCACTGAATACCAAAGGATAATAACGGCGACCTCCATGACTTGAGGTGCCAAAATGGTACCTCAAGATTTCAACTTCTTTTTCATTCAACTGAAACATAAAATCCTCAGGGAAACGATCAATATTTCTTTTCACCGCTCGATTCAGCGCTTTAGTTTCCACTTCGTAAAGCTTCGCTAAATCCCGATCAAACATCACCTTCTTGCCTCGAATATAATAGATCTTACTCATAATATTTTCATCAGGAACAATTGAAATTGATGCGATATTTTTATTTTTCATCTTTTTTATTTTGGTGTTATTATATCATCTATATTATACCGCACTCTTAAAATTATGCAAGAGTTAATAGAAAAGAGCCGAGGCAGTGCCTCGGCTCTACAAATACTATACGCGGAGAAGGGAGTTTGACTCCCCTAATGGGAGTCAAACTCCCACGCTCTTAATCTAAAACCAACTAAAAGGATTCCGCCACTGAACAGTTTTTTGTTGCGGTTGTGGTTGTGGTATCTGAACATCAGATGCTTTTTCTTGGGAAGGCGCACTGGTTACGCCAGCGGACTGTCCGCTAGATTGTTCTTTGCCCGGCGCGGACTGTCCGCTGTCTGGGGATTTTGTATTTGTCGGCGTATTTACTTTCGTAGGTACGGACGTACTTACGGGCGTACTTACGTTGGTACCTACCTCCATATGAAAACATATCTAAATCTTTCATACCCATTAGTTTAGTTTCCTTCACACCACGCCGTAGAGCCCATCGAAAGCCCCACGGAAAATCTCAGGATGAGAAGTGCGTCAGCGGAATTGGAAACACCGTCACAATTAACATCTCCTGTGGTAGCAGAAGCTTGCCAAGAAGTGCCCATCATTGAAAGTCCGAGGGAATTGCGCAAAGTGAGAAGAGCGTCGGAAGTTGTGACAGAAGAAGAATTATTCACATCTGAACGATAATTAAACCTATAATCATTCCATAGGGCTTCAGTCCAAGCAGAAATGCCTTGCCCGGTATTAGCATAAAGTCCGTTGGCGAAAGGAACCCTACCTATTCCATCACTAGGATCAGCGTCTAAAATGCAATGCCCGGGATTAGAGGGGTCATCCCCATATTTCACCCCGCGGTCAATACTTTCTTTGACCAAATAATCACAATCTGTTAAGGCATTATAATCATAACCGACATCATAAGCATCGTGATTACATAAATAAGAAGCGGCCATTGTACAATCACTCCCCACTCTTAGCGTACCTGTTTTACAAATGCCCGTAACCGGCGCGCACGGATCAGGCTGAGTCCAAATTCCGTGATTCACCCATCTATCAGCAAAATCTAAAAGCTCTTCATCGTTCCAAATAGGTCTTAATCCAGGCATCATATGAACTGCCAAGGCAAATTTCTTGGACTGCATCGCGTTGCCACTAGTTAAATAAGTCACTCCGGGTGTGGAACTTCCATCAATATATTTATACGGATCAGGTCCGACTTTTCCACCATCATTGGGAGTTCTGACCAATTCATCCCAGTAACGCCAATAATTATCATACGTTGATTTATTCATCGACCAAAGCGACTGACTGCCATCAATCGATCTATGAAATATTCCATTTTCCTGAAATTGTTGATCATCTGCATTATTTACAAAATCTTTCATATCTTGATTATTAAGCATCAAAGCCACAAAAGTCATGGGCAATTTTCGACCGATAAATATTTGTCCGTCAGGAGACCACTTCGTTCCCCCTAGTCCAGCATAGTATAAATCAATTCCATATTGAATATAATCTATAGCCAAACTTTTTTTGTTTTCGAGGGGGTCATTTAGCATAAGTCTTAGGGCAATTTCACCATTTCGAGTAGCCAAAGCGCCTCCATCATTGGGCATATTGTCGCTTGGATGAGTATAATCAATACTGGTATTAGAAAGAAAATCTAGCTGAGGACCCATAAAATAGTTAATAGCCCTGAAGCTTTCCACTGCAGGCGGAGCAACGGATGGAGAAAAAGAAGGGAGTAGTTCCCAATGAATATCATTTGCCGAATACATAGGCTTAAGCGTTCCGAAATAAGGAGGTCTAAAAAGCGTAGCTCCATTGTTTTGTGGAACCTCCCCTAAAACAGTCAGGACTGACAATGATTTAATGATCGGACGACTACCGTTAGGGTGGGAAATTGACTTTAAAATCGATTCATTGGGCTTTGCGGTATATGGAAGAGTCGGCAATAAATTTTCATCAAAAGTTGAGAGATAGGCATCAAAAGCATGATAGATTGTGCTAGTCGGATTCACCATCCAACCATTCTTAGCCTTTTTGTAAACACAATAATCTTGACCCATTAGATTAGGACACGTTATGCCGTATTCTGTAGAACGATAAGAAGTACAAGTTGCCGTACTAGGATATGTACACGTATCATTAATAATCGGAAAATCGAAATCACAATCAGGTGTAATACTTGTCAAAGTAACAGGTCCCACCACCCAATAATCTCCATTGACAAACTGCCCCGCCTCGTAGTTATGATCAAAAGTCCAAGTGATTCCGTACTGAGTTATCGAGGTGGCAGCTTGGACATTTTTTATCGGCAAAACTAAAAAATAAAGAAGCATTAGTAAGACAAAAAACATTAGGTTTAACTTTTTGGAAAGTTTATTCTTTAAGGAAGAGTGGGTTCGCTTGATCATCAGATTTTATAAAATTTTTATATTTGCTTGAGTATGGTGAATTTATTTTATTTTATTATAGCCTAAGCTCAATTTTAAACAAAATTATGCAACTCATTTTTTCTTTTCCAAAAACTTCTATGCCTCAAATCCGATTTTCCCTTTTATCTCGTCACCTTCCGGTTCAGTCTTCATGAGTTTAGTAAGTACTCTAAAAACGACCTTAAAATTTTCCTGGTTTTTATGATTGGCCTTTTCTAATTTCTCGATCTTACCAGCTAATTCTCTGTTTGAAGCCAAAAGTTTTCGCATTTTGG
>JBBREE010000009.1:0-33120 GCA_038203255.1 Candidatus Moraniibacteriota bacterium
GGCCAAATATTTACTCAGAGTTTTAGAAACAGTAATAGTTTTATGCGGAAAAGAAGCAATAGCCCACTCGCCAAATTTCAAATATGCCTTAGCAAAAGTTCCCCATTTTTTATGATAATAATCCTGACAATGATGTGTCGCCACGACAGCCGTCTTGCCACCAAAAAGTCTCGCGATGAAACTCAGTGAACTCGGCCCGATAGATTGATAATGAATAATATCATAGTTTTGAAAGAGGGCATGCATCGTCGCCAAAAAAGTATAGCTGATAGCATCCAAATTTTTGGTCGAGATGCTCGGCAAAGAAATAATCTTCACTCCGCGGTATTCTTTCAGATTATTTTCCGTATAATTCTTTCTGGCATAGACAAAAACCTCATGACCTTTCTTGGCCAGTCTTCCGGCTAATTCCTCAACGTGTCTCTCCACGCCACCGGACTTCACTGGGATTCCTTTTTGTCCAATAAATGCGATTTTCATATGATAAACATTACTGTTTTTTAACTGTGAATTGTAGCACTATTTGCAAAATAAGTCAAGCTCGAAAAAAGCACCATTTTTAGGCGCTTTTTTCTTTTCTCATTAACAGTTTTTGGTATATTTTCATTATGTTTTCGTAGTATTTTTCTCGATTGCATCCGGCCACACCTTCGCCCGCCTTGTCTTTTATCCGAGCTAAATCATATTTGCATAGCTCTTTAATTTTTTTAGATAAATCCAAACTATCGCCAACCTTAAAAAGAAAACCATTTTCACCGTCGCGGATCAAATCAGGAATTCCCCCAATACGAGAAGCGATGACAATTTTTCTCATCGCCAATGGTTCCACTACGGCATACGGCATATTTTCATACCAAATAGAAGGCACCAGGATTGCTTTCGCTTCGTTCAGCATTTCTTTCAATTCATCGATTTTCTTTTGTCCGAAAAAGAAGATACGTTTTTCCACTCCCAATTCTTTAGCTAACGCCATCAAATTTTCTTTTTCCGGTCCCGCACCAATGATGTGCAATTTTTCCTCAGGCAAAAATTCCATCGCCCTAATAGCCACATCCACGCCTTTTTCTTTGGAGAGACGGCTGTAATAAACTAGTGGGCCGGCGGCATCATATGGCGCCTCGGCACTATAAAAAAGATCATTTAAGGGATTCGGGATATATTCTATTTTTCCGCCAAACCCAAACTCTCTGAATTTATTCATCAAAAACATACTGGGAGAAATAAAGACATTTATTTTTCCATAGCTGCCTAAGATATCATGGAAAATCTTTTCTACCGCACCCAGAGAACTCTTGAGATAAGAATCTTTGACACATCTGTCTTTGATGCCAGCCAAAATATTTTTTTTCTCCCAAATTTTTCCCCTTAAAAAAAGATTATAATTTGTAGATATGATTCGATAATCATGCAATGTCAAAACCGTTGGGATATTATGTTTTTTCAGAGCATAAATAACCGAAGGAGAAAGTTGGTGGTAGATGTTATGCATATGGGCAACATCCGGTTTAAAATCTTCGATTAGTTTATCTAAATTTTTATAAGCTTGAAAATTAAAAATTATCCTTTGCGCCATTCTTATTTTCTTCCAAAGAGATAGATTTTCAGCATTATAGTCAACACCCTCTACAAAATATTTGCTCCATTTAGTTGGTTCATTTTTGGGATCGTTCATAGAGAAAAAAGCTACTTCATGTCCATGTGCCTCTAAAATCTCAGCCATGTCAAAATAGGCCCTTTCCACGCCACTTTTCACATAATGATTCTTGTTTATTAACAATATTCGCATATTGATGTATAATTAAATTGACTGTTAATTATAGCACAAATAGAATAAAAATGCAAGAGCCAAAAAAACTGATCGATAAAATTGCCTACAAAATTTCTCAAAAAAGTCGTGAAAAAAAATTCGAGCAATTTCTGTTTGAAATAAAGCCTAAAAATAATGAACGCATCATCGACGTAGGAATTAATAATGAGGAATATTCTCAGGGAGATAATTATCTAGAAAAACATTATTCTCATCCGCAAAACATTACTGCGGTGTCCAAAGAAAGCATCGACCTTTTTAAAAAGCAGTATCCTGACATAAAAAGTCTTGTAGCTGATGGCCGGAAACTACCTTTTGATGGTGATGCCTTCGATATAGGCTATTCCAACGCAGTCATAGAACATGTGGGAGAAAGGCAAGACCAGATAAATTTTTTAAAGGAACTTTTTAGAGTTTCTCGCCGTGGATATTTCACCACTCCTAATCGATTCTTTCCGATTGAAATTCACACGCGAGTGCCACTTCTCCATTTACTTCTCTCGAAAAAATATTTTGATTCATTCTTAAATTTAATCGGAAAGAAATGGGCCACGGGAGATTATATGAATCTCCTTTCAAAAAAAGATATCAAAGGAATAATGGCTGAAGCAGGCATTGAAAATTACACCATACTTTCAAATCGTCTCCTGGGCTTTCCAGCTACTTTTAGTGTTATTTGGAAAAAATAAACTTTTTTAAATTAATTTTTATGGAAACTAAAAATGTCGGTCTTATGCAAAATAAAACATTCCTCGCGCTTTTAGTGCTCGGGATATTTATTTTTTTGGGACTATTATCAATCATTTTCAGCTTTTCTTATTTTTTTGCGGTTGCTATTTCGCTTGGTTTTTTATCCATCATTCTCTTTTTCAAAGATCCCCTGCTCCTGCTTTGCTCTCTGATTATTATTCGGATGTCCTTAGATTATTCATCCAATTTTCTTTATTTTAAAATCGCTGAAAATGTTTCTCTCTCACTCTCTCAGCTTGTAGGCATTGCTATCGCTTTACTTGGCGGAATGCTACTTATATTCAAAAGGAAAAACTTAAAAAATTTCTCTCTACTTTTGCCTTTTCTAATTATGATCCTTTGGGGAGGATTCACTTTATTTTTTTCCGTTTCGCCCAAAGAATCATTCCAAGAAATTGTGAGAATATTCGATCTTCTTGTCGTCTCAGCACTTGCTTTTACAAGTATAACTTCAAAAAAAGATTTCAAAAAACTTCTTCTTGCCATCCTTATTTCAGCCTTTTTACCCATTATCTTTGGAGTCTACCAATTCATCTTCAATATCGGCTTTCAAGATAATTCAGTTTCTATTCCTAGAATATTTGGAACATTTAGCCATCCCAACGTTTTTAGTATGTATCTTTTTGGCATCATTTCCCTAGCCTTTCTTTATATTTTTACCGTAGCTGAAAACAAAAAAGCCCGCTTTTTTTGCGGTCTCTTTGTCCTGGTTAATACAATTATTCTGCTCCTTACTTATACCCGTATTGCCTGGATTGCCCTTCTTTTTTTCATTGGTGTCCTTGGAGTAATGCGCTTTAGAAAATTGATTATCCCACTCATTATCATCCCCATCCTTCTTTTTGCTTTCTCCCCTGAATTCCAAAAAAGGATCAGCGAAACTATTAATCCCTCAGCTGATAGCTCTATTGTCTGGAGAGAAAATCTTTGGAAGGATGCTATTAATAAAACAATTGCCGACAAGGATACTCTGACTGGTTCAGGCATAAACACCTTCCCAATCATTTCTCAATCAGCCAGAGGGATTGCTTTAGGCAGTAATGAATCACACAATGATTTCGTGAAATTTTTTATAGAAGGAGGTCTTTTAGGGTTAGGTGTTTTTATTATATATTTAGGCACTATAATATCCATACTTCTTAAACAAAAAAAGTTAAACCGGAAAAATCCAAAGCTAGCACTTGTATTTGAAATCTTATTAGTAATGTTCCTAGCTATTATTATTTCTTCTTTGTCTGACAATATCTTTAAAAATACTCCTCTGCAGTGGATCTTTTGGATCACACTTGGAGGCAGTTTAGCTTTGGCTAAGAAGCATCATTTTTTGCATAAAAAAATGAGCTAGGAACATACTATGTTTCTAGCCCATTTTTCTAATTACGCACGTGGTGCGAATCAGAATTTGTCTCTGAAAAACTGAAAAACTTCTTTGGTGGGCTTAATAATACCACCGTTCGTCACGCCCCAGACTGTCAAAGGAGCGTTGTTTTTATTATGCGCCAGCCAAGGACCGTCAGGATATCCCGGCTGTCCACCCCAGGCTCGCTTTCCATCAGGAAATGCGATAACCCAGGTAGCTGGTTGCCAATATGATTCAGTGCTCTTACGATCACAATGAAAGCTAGCAATACCTCCAACAATAGCTGCCGAAGATAATGCCTGGGTAAGGTCTACTTTATAGAGATTTTGACCTTCTCCAACAAAATCTTTCCCCATTTTGATAGCATACAGAGTAGCCCCGTCAAAAGCTGCCGGAGTCTCAGTATAAGTCACTACCCAAACCTGCTCGCCTTTTCTGGCCGGATCATCCAGTGCCTTAACGCCTGGCACCGCTTCAACAAAGACGGCCACTGCGGACTTCAGTGTCACGTCATACCCATTCGCCGTGACCTTGCCTGGGATAAAATAGGGTGCTCCAGCTCCGCCGCCATTGCCCTCTTCGTAGCCAGCCACAGGTATCATATTATTGGACTTCGCCTGTGCCATTCCTGAAAACAGAACGGTTACCATTGCCAAAAAAATAACTGTTGCTGCGGTAATCTTCTTCATTGTTTTCTCCTTCTTCTGTGTTTTATGTGTTTACCGCCCTTTCCTCTTATTAAAATAAAGAGAACTGCTTTTCCTATAAACATTTACAGGAAAATTTATTCCTTCTATTTTTAATACTACATCTTAGCATAGTTTTTTATCCTTGTCAATAGGATAAAAATTGAGGTATAGGGAGAAGCTTTTTTTAAAAGCTTCTCCCTATGAAATTCTATTGTAAACTGTTCTAATATTTATCAAAAGCGAGAAAGCTTTATTTCTCTGGGGAAAAACAACTTCGTCAACCCAGATAGATAGATATTTAAATCAGTTACTCTCATATTCTTCAATTCAGAATCAGGACACCATTATTCTCATCAAAAGACTTGACGCGATTATCTTGCTGAATTGATTTGATCATTTCTGCTTTGCGGTGGTGAGAACGAGCCACTTGAATGGCTCTCATAATGTCCACACCAACATCCCCTGCCAACGCCCAAGTGCCGTGGTCAAGGTTAATATTAGGTCCAATGCCAGCGAAGACTATCTTCTCGACATCGGAGACACCCAGTCTGAAACTCAAACTGTGCGTGGTTGGATCTTCAGTAAAATATCCGGCCTCGATGTATGGCCGTAGATATTCTCCTTTGTAAAGAAATAACCGACCACCAATACTCAACATATAGTTGAATTTTTTAAGATCAGCTATATCTTCAATGTTTTTACCCTGCCACGAATGACGAACGTCACTTGAAATAGGAATGAACAATGCGGCATAGAGTTGATGCTCTGGGAAAAATTTCTTCCCGTGCAACTCTCTTTCGTAATTACTATAGGAAGCACTAATCCCTGCAATGCCAAACTCACGTCTACTTTTGTAGTCGCCAGTAGCATCATTGCCGTTCTCCCACAGCTTTCCAATCAAGATCTTAAAACCTGTGTCCCAACCTTTGTAATTACTGTGCTTCCAGGCTGGTCCAACAGCATAATATCCTCCATCATAGAGGAATTTCTCGAAAGTTTCACCCTTCCAGAAATTTACTTTACCGCCTACGCCAAATTCATCTCTGGCGTTTTTTCCCTCAACGATAATAGGGTATAGAGCACCTTCTGCTCCTGCAAATCCATTGTTGTTCCCGCGGAAATCAGTTTCTCCGCCAGCATTGGCGAAGAGTTCCCAATCCCATCTCATTAAGGCTTTTTCAGGAGTAATTTCTTTTTCGGGAACTTCTTCCCATTTTTCCGGAGTAGGTGGATATATGCTAATTCCAGGTTGAGCTGGTTGAGGCGGAGGTGTTTTTTCCTCTTTCCAAATCCAGTTTCCACACCACTTACTTAAGTACATGTGCCCCCTGAATTTTCCATTAACATAAACCTCCGCCTTAATAACGTAAAACTGAAATCCGGAAACATAATCCCCAACTTTACTTACGTTCGAAGTCATTTTAATCTGCTCGCCTTTTTTTATGAGCTGACTAGGATCAACCGAAGTTTTTCCGGCAGAATCATTCAATAGGACAACTGTTGTAATGCCTATCTCATCCTTTTCAACTACGCCGAGCAGATAAGCTGCGTAGGCAGATGTCCCTAAATAGGGATCTCTGCCGGCGTTTTCTGATTTATACGTTCTCAATCCCTTTAATTCTTTCTTGTAGGGATAAGGAGAATAGCTGGTATGAACCTTGCGAGTCTTCAATTGAATTTTTGCAATTTTCGATACTTTAGCTTTAGAGGAATCCACTACCTTAGTAGTAGAACTTTTTACATATTCATCCTGTAAGGGAATCAATAATGTATCCCCTATACGAATAAGATCCCTTTTAAGACCATTTATTCGCTTCAATTCCGATACGCTAATACGATAGGTTTGTCCAATTTTACTCAGACAATCCCCATTCTTAATCAGGTATTCAGCGGCAAAAGTAGTCCTTGCCCAAGCGCTTGAAACGCCCAGTAGCAGGAAGACTACCATCAGTAATGTTCTTTTCATCTCTCTACCTCCCTGATAAAAGTTCCTCCTGATGATTAATCAGGCGATGATTTTGTTTTAGATAATAACCGAGAACTCTTCCCACAGCCCAACCCGGATATTTAGTTTCTCCGTATGGACCGTACATCTCCTTGTCCGTAGCCGCCATCGTTAACCCATAAAAAATCTGGGTTGTTTGAATTACGGCAGGAATCGGATGGGAATATGCCAGAACAGACATCAAACTGGCCGACACATGCCCACGAGAGATAACTTTATCTACCATAGAATCTTGCGCCGTCATACTAGCTGTCTCAACTACGTCTTTGGTAGCCATTAACTTTTGGCCACCTATTCTAAGGAGAACAGGAAACCTCCGACTAATGTCAGCAATGAATATATCACCCATTTTAGTCCCCGGTGAAAAATCCACCACTTGATTATTCCCAACTTTAGCAGAATTTTTTTTGAATAAATCTTCTACCAACTGAGAATCTTCTTGTTTCCCTTTCGGGAGGTTCAGAATTTTTCCACTGGGCACCATTGCTCGAGTGGAAGCGCCTGACAAAATAGTTGCTTGTGCCCCGGACAAATCCCCTTTTGTTACATTAGGAACCAATATCCAGAGATAGCGCGCTACATCATCGATAAGGGCCGGATAAGGCGTTTTATTAATGTTTCCATTAATTTTTACCCACCCGCGCCAAGCATCCCGACGATAAATATTCTGTACAAGTTTTTTCTCATCGCTAACTACAACACCCAGTTCACCGATCCACTCATCATCTGAAGGATCTAGTGGAACCATAATTACAAAGAGAGTTTTAATTTCTTTGCAATCAATTGCCGTTGAAGCAACAGCCAAATATGGCTGTTCTTTCCCGGTGGGATTTGTCTGTTGAAGACTGAAACCAGTCTTCTGAGAGACATTTGCGCAGCCAGACAATCCGGCTACGAAAACACCTAATAACACGGCCAAGATTATTCTGACTGTAGTTTTCATAATGAATCTCCTTCGATTCTATTTTTTTCGATTTTTAATCCACACGATTTTTCACGCGTGAATTTGTCTTATATATTAAATTGTCAAGTTACAATCCATCTCAACAATCTTACTCTCACGTCTTTTCGTTATGATTGAAACGACGCGAGAAGAAAAATTACTGAACTGAATGATTATTCAGTTTTTCTTTCCAATAGTCGCTATTAGCTGAAAGATAATCTTCATCCGTGATGGATTTTTCCTGAAACACATTTTTTTCTTGCGGAAAATTTTCCAATGGGTAAATTTGCGTTTCTCGCTTTTCTCTTTCTATTCTTTCTTCGAATTCTTTTTCTCCGGAAATTTCTTCACGGTAAATTAAAAACAGAACATAGAGCAAAGATCCCAGGAGAAATCCGCCGACGCTAGTCAAAGCGATTTGGGAAAGGGAAGGATTTTTTTCTGTGATCGGACCGGAAAGGATACGCACGTTGACATTTTGATCTTGACCTAGAAAGAATGAATTCTTATTAGCAAGTACATCTAAGACTGCATCTGAAATTTGACTGGTCTGATTTTGCGTGTCGCCAAAAATTTCGATGCTCATAATCCCGACATTAGGATTATTTTTAATCTTCACCACGTGTTGCCATTTCTTGAGGCGACTCGCACTGTCCCCCGACACAAAACTGGCCGAGACCTTATTAAGCGCGATCACATCATCCAAAAATTTTTCACTATAGATCGATTGTGACAAGACAGTAGTCAAATAGTTGGCCGATTGCGACAGACTATAGTAGTCTGTGACGCCTGGTTGGTTTTGAGACACCAAAACATCGGTGCTGGAACGGAAACTTTTTTGCGTCATTACTAGAAGCAAGAAAGAAAGCGCGCCGGTCAGAAGTCCCAGAAGAATGGCGGTTTTCAGGTGGTTTTTCGCTAATTTAAGCATCTTTTCTAATGTCATATTTTTGAGTAAGTTTCTTAATGATTAACGTATTATACTAGCAGAAATTCCAATTTTTGTCAATAGCTAAAAAAAACCTAGAAAAAGTTATTATTCTTTTATGGAATAATTTTCAAAAGAAACATCCATAAAATCCGTCCGGATGCCAGCAAAGCCTGATTCAAGAAAAGGCGCTCCCCCAAATTTATCATTGGAATCAGTAGTTTCCAGAACTAATTGCCAAGCGTCTTGCCCGGATTTTTTGACATAGAATTTAATATTCACCGCGCCTCCATCTAAATTAGTGAGTTCACTTCTGATTCCGATTACTTGATGAAGCGGAAGGAGGTTAGGATTATTTTTGAGATCGTATTTATTTTTCGCAGAAAAAATTGATTTTTGAGCCATCGTGTAATAGACGCCTCCGATTTTCTTTTTGATAACAGCGCTTCCATCCACTCGCACCCCAGTGTAATAGAGATTGTCGCCGTCTTGATAGCGATTAAAGAGAAACACTCCATTAGAAGCGTTGCGAAACGAGCTACCACTCAGATTGATTTTTTGGATATTAAAAGTTGCTTCTTGGTTAAAGTTTTGCCATTTCTGCCTGGAAACCAAACGGAAAATGTTTTGTGGCTGATAGCCTTTTTGAGTGTCGCGAGGATTAGTTTTGGCATAAAGCTTTTGCCATTTGGAGCCCTCTTTTAAATCGCCAAAAGCGGTGGAAATATTATTCCCATCGATGTAGACAATCCCACCCGAATTGAGCCACCAAGCATCACTTTTGCTCAAGTTCATTTTTCCAGCCTCTTCTAAGATAACTCCCGCTGGTTCCCTGGTGACATCATGCTTTGCAAAAAATATTACAGCCGTAGCCACAAAAAGAACGGAAATTGCAAAAGGGATAAATCCATGCTTTTTGAAAAAATATAATTTTAGCATAATCAAGTAGGTTATGATTAGTTTTAATTAGCGGTCACCGTTAAGTCCGCAACTGAAAATAAACTGCCGGTTCCCAGAGAATCCCAAGTTTTAAAGCCGACGCCTCCTTGTTCAACTGAACTGTCAATTTCACCTTTCAAAATAGCCGTTCCATCAAGATAACAGGTCGCCACGCTGTCCTTCACTCCAATGGCTACCTGCATATTTTTTCCGACAGAAACCGGATCAGGAAGCAAGACGGATCCTAGACTTTGATTTTCTTGACCATTGGTTTTTTGATTTAAAAATGCCTCTTCTCCCGAAAAAACACAAGAAACATTGCCATTTTCATCGTTGTATCTAGCTACCAATTCAAAAGAATTGCCTTTCAGAATATGTATTTTTGCCGACAGCAGATAATTCTTCCACAAAGATGAACCGCTCAAAAAAGTTGAAGCGCTATCTTCGCTTTGAGTAGTGCCTATTTCCATTTCCCCATTTGCCATTGTTAAACCTCCCCAACCTCGAAGCCATCCGTTGTCACGGGAAAAATCATCGGTATAATCCAATTCTTTGTAGCGAGAATTATTAAGCATTGCTACTAAATCAAAAGCGCTAATCATTGAATCCACCCCGATTCTTTTAGAAACGGGAGAATTATTGGCCGGGTTAGAAATGAAATCATTATTACCTGATTGAACAAATGAAATGGGGAAAATCTTTTCAGTTATTTCCGCTAATAAATCGCGCGCCATACCGAGGTTTGAAGAAGTTTGTCCTCGGTCTCCGTATGGATAGGCAAACGACAAGTCCTTAGTTCCTAATAAACTTTCTATGTCTTTTTTGGAACCCATCAAATCATCGGTTATCCTTTTTCTATATTCAATTTCAGTTTCCAATCTTTTTTGGTCCGGAAGCCAAGCTAGATTACTCATAAAATGATTTTTTTCACCGCCAGCGCCCACCACTTCATCGCCGTGTCCGTTTTGAGTGTGAGACCCAATTTCCCAATGTCCGCCTTTCGCCATTTTTTGCAGCTCATCAGTCGTCAGATGAAAAGATTGCTTCAGGCTATCTTTTGTCAAAGATCGTCCGGTAATAACAAACATTACCGCCGAGTAATCAACTGCCCTTAGAATTGGATCAGCGTTATAGAAACTGTCATTTCTTCCGTCATCAAAAGTCAAAAGAAATGATTTCTCCGGCAATTGCTCTTTCCCTTGGATAAAGGCCAGATAATCTGCCATTTTCAAGCTTTGCCAGCCGTCTTTTTTCAAAGCAAACATCTGATTTTGAAAATCTTTCTTATCAACATTCACCTCATCCGGCTGCCAAGTAGGGTCACTAATAACTCCATGATACACTAAAACCGGAATAAGTTTGGCGTCTTTTTGTTCTCCTGCCACCACCCTTTTTTCTCCGGGAAATGGCCAGATAGAAAATTTTTCTCCGGAAAAATTATGCCACGCTATTTCCGTCTGAACATAGTCCCACTGCAATTTGAAATATTTAGTTCGCCAATAATAATTATTTTTCAGCATAGAAATACTGCCGACCATATCCAAAATCACCGCCAGAACGAGGATGCTTATAATTATCTTTATCATTTTTAAATTGAATTCGTGCATATTTTTTTATCTAGTCCCCCATCCGCGATCTTGAATCTTAAAGGCTGCCCAAACAATAATGAAAGCCAAGACGAATAAATTTAGCATCGACCACAAAAACAAATATGGCCAATATTTATTTTTAGCGTCTACATAACGGTAATACATAATCATCAGAGCTGTCACCAAGAGCACGCCTATTATATGATAGAGGGGCAAAACACCCTTAGTCAACGGAGTGTAAATCAAAGCCTGAAAAGTCATAATGGGCGTGAGGAAAGAAATGAAGACCAATGGAAAATAATAAAAGAAAGAAACGAATGGTTGTTTTTTCCAAATAAATTTACTAGTGAAGATGGAATTAATTATCCATGATTTTTTCCAACGGAGTTGTTGGGTGAAAAGTTTTTTCCAGGTATCCGGAACAACTGTGTATGCGATAGCATCCTTGGAATAAATTGTAGTCTCCCCGTTTTTCAGAAGCCAACTAGTAAGCGCTCGGTCATCTCCCCAAGTAACTGGTTTGCCCAAAAAACTCTCAGATAGCCAGTCATAGATAATGGGCATCACCGCACTTTTTCGGTAAGCGCTACAACAACCCGAAAGACAAAAAACAGTGTTAAAGGTTGACTCGGCCGCTTTAAGAATGCGAAATGACATAAAGTAGTACGCGGTTTGCATCCGAGTAATGACATTTTTGTCCGCGTTTTTAGGCACTCCGTGGGCGCAGACAGCCGCTATACGCGGATTTTGGAAAGGATTGATGAGTTCTCTGAAGGTTTTTGGCTCCACACATGAATCAGAATCCAACTGGATTATTATCTCCGCGGTAGAAATCTTAAACCCGGCCGCCATCCCCCAGCGCTTACCTTGATTGGGCCAATCTATTATTTTTAAAGTCGGATAGAATTTTTTAAGTTCATTTAAAACGATTTGAGTCCTATCCGTACTACCATCATTAATAACAATTACTTCCACCTTATCACGAGGATAGTCGATTTGGTAACAATTAATCACCGAATCTCCAATATCCCATTCCTCGTTTTTGCATGGAATGACAAAGGCGATTCTCGGCTCGTATCTTTCTGTTTGATTTTGATTTTTTTTCGAAAGAGTTCCTTCCTTTTTTAAGCTTAGTAAAGAACTTTCATAAAACATAGCTGAAATGATGCGGGAGAGTTCGAAGGTTGTCACAAAAATTGCATAAGAGAAAAAAAGCGGTTCACTGGCAAAATCAGCAGTCGTCTTAGACTTTAAAAGCATTATGAAAAAAATAAAAAAGAGACCGGCAAAAATAATTTCTGCTTTGTAGAAGAAATTTCTCCAGTCAATCTTTAGACGAAAAGAGGAATCATATGATTGAGTCATCTCGTTCGTAATAGCCTTGGCTTTAAACATAGTTATTTCTCCTAAACTCCCTCAAAATGAGCACTTATTCTAATTAAAAGGTTAGAGGTTATTGTACCATACCTTCCCCTATTGTCAAAATAAACAAAGAAAAAAGGCAAAAAACACTTCTTCTTTAAGAAAAAATGTTTTCAATTAAAAATACTCCCTACCTAAATTTATTTTTTAGGCTCAAGAAAATGAAAGCCAAACATACTCATCGAATTTATGATTGGGAAAAAATCAGTGATAAAATTGAAAGCGGCCGCCCCTTCAGGGCCAATGATTTTAGCAAAAACTAAAAAAAGCCCGACAGCATTAACCACTCCCCAAATGAGAAAATTTTGCTTAGAAACTCTAGCTACGGTCTGCCCCAATTCCATTGCCTCTGGAATTTTTGACAGGTCGTCTTTCATAAGCGCAATATCAGAAGCTTCAATGGCGGCGTCTGTACCGAGCGCACCCATCGCAATGCCGACATCGGCTATAGCCAGCGCAGCCGCATCATTCACGCCGTCTCCAATCATGGCCAATTTTTCCTTAGGTTTCAAATATTTCCTTAAATATTTTATTTTATCCTCCGGCAAAAGATTCGCATGGTATGAATCCACCCCTACTGTTTCAGAAACCTTTTTCGCCACCTTCTCATTGTCTCCTGTAAGCATTACAATATTTTTTACCCCAAGAGCTCTTAATCTCTCAATGGCGCTCTTAGCCTCGCTCCGAATCTCATCTTCAAAAAGAATAAGCCCGATTAGCTCCTTATCATAAGCGACTAAAAGCACGCTTCCAATTCCCTTAGCTTTAATCTTTTCAATCTTTTCTTTTTGTTCTTTGGAAATAATCACTCCTTCTTTCTGCAAAAAAACAAACTTACCACAAATTATTTTTTTCCCGGAGAGAACTGCCCGACTGCCTTGCCCGGAAGATTCCTCGAAATCTTCTATTTTCTCAAAAGCAATTTTTTGCTCTTGGGCATAAGTGACTACCGCCCGTGCAATCGGATGAGTGGAAAAAAAATCAGCGCTGGCAGCCAAAGAAGCCACTCTTTTTTCTGTTTTTTTGGAAAAAGTATACACCTTGCTAACTTTCAATTTGCCCCGGGTCAAAGTGCCGGTTTTATCCATAATGATTGTTTTCACCTGAGCCATCCCTTCTAAAAAAGATCCTCCTTTTATAATGATGCCTCTCCTAGCGGCATTAGCAATCCCGGCTGAAAAAGCAATCGGGATAGCCACAGCGATATCATCCGCGCAAGTCACAAGAAGTACTGAAAGCACGACGGTTAGATTGTGAGAAAAAATATAAAGAAGAATGGTACCTAGAAAAGTAATGCCGATATACCAGCCGGTAAATTTATCGGCCATCGTCTGGATACCGGCCTTATCTTTTTGAGATTCCTCTACAAGACGGATAATTTTTTCAAAGGTAGTATTTTTGCCAACCTTCTCCGCTCGGATGACCAAGGAGCCTGAAACATTCATTGTCGAACTCAAAACTTCATTCCCCACATTTTTATCCACCGGTAAAGACTCGCCCGTCAAAGAAGATTGGTCAACCTGCGCTTGCCCACTCACGACAATTCCGTCCACCGGAATCCGTTCTCCCAACTCAACAATGAGCAAATCGTTTTTCTTAATTTTAAAGATTGATTCTTCCACTATCTCCTTACCCTTTTTGACTTTCACTCTCTCCGGTCGCAACTTAAGTAAACTCTTTATGGCGGATCGGGCCTTGTCTTGGGTGTAATCATCAAAGATACGCGCAGAAGTCAACATTAAATTAATAAACACGGCCGAAGCCCACTGCTGGTTAAGAAGGGAAACAGCCAAAGCCACAGCAGCTAACAAGTCAACAGTAATCTTTTTATTCTTCAAAGAGAGATAAGCGCTATGTAAAACCGGCAGTGTTGCTACGCTTGCGAAAAAAGCCAAAATTCCCTGATCCATTGAATGGGAAATCAAACGAGTATAATGTAGGATTAAGACCAAAACCAATACCCCCAGGAGGAATTTATCTGTTTTCACAAACTGCATTTTTTTCTTTTTCATATTGGCGCGCTTGAAAGTTATATCTCCTTTAGATGTATATATTATAGCACTGGAACGCCTTCAAACAAAACGCCAATGCATTTCAAAAAGCAAAAATATTTCTTTTATCCAAGGCGAACGGCCAAAGAATGGAAGCCTCTTTAACGGTCATTGGAGAGGCTTCTATCCTTTGGCGGTTTTAGCGATTATTAAAAAGATACTTATAAGAAAACAAAGTTTAACTTTGTTTTTTTTCATGTAAAAGTAAGTTTATAGCCTCATCCATAGAACCGGCCTGCGTAATCCGCCCGGCATTAACGAAAAAGATCTCATCCGCGTTTTCAATAGTGTTCAGCCGATGAGCAATAATGACTTTGGTCGTTTGCGAAGGTAACTTCGCAATAATTTCTTCCAAGAGCTGTTCTGTAACTGTGTCGATGTTGGCGGTGGCTTCGTCTAAAATTAAAATGTCCGGCTTTCTTAAAACCGCCCGCATAAAAGCAATTAATTGTTTTTGGCCCAAACTAATAGAGTCCCCACTGGAAACTATTTTCGTATTCAGCCCTTCCGGAAAACGCGAGAGTAATTTGGATAGATTAGCTTCCTTCAAAATCTCATCCAATTGCTTTTTATCATATGCCTGACAACGCTCATTGCCATATAAAATATTTTCCCCAACTGTCCCATTAAACAAAAATGGTTCTTGTAATATAAAGCCAATTTTTTGCACTCGCTCGGATGAAGGGTAACAGCGAATGTCTTTTCCTTCCAGGAAAACAGCACCTTTACTCGGGTCGTAGAGACGCGCCATGAGAGAGGCTGTGGTGGTTTTGCCTCCGCCCGTAGGTCCGACGAGCGCATAGGTCTTACCTTTTTCCAAAGAAAAATTAATCTCCTCTAAAACATTGTGATTTTCTTCATAGCCAAAAAAAACGTTTTTGAATTCCAATCTCGTTGAGGAAGAAGAAGTTTTTTCTGCCTCGCAAGGAGGCATGGTTTTAATGTCTGATTCCAACTTTAAAACTTCAAAAATTCTGTCCAGTCCGGCCAAAGCCAGTTGTAAAGAGGACCAGACGGAAGCTAGCTGACGCAAGGGGTCATAAAAATTATTCACGTATAAGAAAAAACCAATCAGAAGTCCAATGGTAAGTTGCCCCAAGGCAATTAGATAAATGCCGTAGGCTAGAACAATAAGCTGAGCTAAGGAAGAAGCCAGGACATAGATTGGATTAAAAATATTACTGGCCACACCAGCCTTAACTGAAGCAGAATAGTTAGCCTCATTAGCTTCCTTGAATTTATCTCTAAAATAATCCAAACGATTAAAAGCCACGATCACTTTAAAATTATTAATGCTCTCTTGAATTTCCCCACTCATCCCACCCAGCGTTCGCAGACTTTTAAGACTAGTCCGCTTGACCCAAGGGCTGATGAGTTGTGTGGCAATAAGTGCGCAAGCAGCCGGAATAAGCGCCACAAGACCTAATTTAAAATTAATTATCAAAATGAAAATACCGGTACCGATTATGAGAACGATATTACCGGCAAACTGAATCAAAGCTTGAGAAAAAAATTGATTGAGCTTATCGGTGTCATTATTAATGCGGGAGATTAAATCCCCGGCTTTGTTCTGGTTGAAAAAAGCTACCGGCATTTCCTGCAGTTTTTCAAAAATTTTATTACGCAAATTAAAAAGCAGTCGCCTTCCCACTCCTCCCATATTAATAATCTGGGCATATCTGGAAATTAGTCCAATCATAAAAATGCCGGCCAAAACTCCAGAGAAAACTAAGACGCCGTGAAAATCACGATTGGCAATGTAATCATCCACGATGTGCGCGATGATAATTGGCACAATAAGAGTCACAAGAGAATTTATAAGAATGGCCAAAATAGCAAACGCTACTGGACGCTTTTCTTCCGCCATAAGTGGCACCAGTCGCCGCCAAGCCGTGGTCAAAACGCCTTTCTTTTTTTCTTTTTCCAAATCTGTTTTAGAGAGAGAATAATTCATAATTTATTTTTCACTATTTGCTTCATATTGATTAGTGCTTCTTTGTGAACGGCTTATCTGGACATATTCCGGCGAAGTTTTCATCAGCTCTTCGTGCGTACCCTTAGCTAAAAGTTCGCCCTCCATTAAAAGAATGATTTGGTCATAATGCTCAACTCCTGAAATTTTCTGCGTGACTGACAAGAGGGTGAGGTCGGGATAATTTTTAGAAATTTTTTCCAAGATGTTTCTTTCCGTATTAGTGTCAACGCGCGAGGTGAAATCATCTAAAAGCAAAACTTTCGGGTTAATCGCCAAAGCCCTGGCCAACATAATGCGCTGTTTTTGTCCGCCGGAAAGACTAGTACCTCGCTCAGAAACCAGTGTGTCCATTTTCCTAGGTAAGGTTTCGATAAAATATTTCAGCTCGGAAGTGGCAATAGCTTTTTCTAAATTTTCATCCTTAACCTCAGTGCTAAAGGCAATGTTTTCTCGTAGGCTCAAATTAAACATGGCGCTATCTTGAAAAACAAAACCCACCTGACTATGCAAACTTTCCTTATCATATTTATCAATTTCCTGTCCATCAAAAAGAATTTCACCCTTAGTGGGTGGTAAAAGTCCCGTGAGAAGATAGAGCAACTGAGTCTTGCCCGCAGCCGTCGGACCGATGATAGCCGTTTTGCTTCCGGCCTTAACTGAAAAGGAAACATTTTTAAGTGCCGATTTTTTACCAAATTCCAAAGTCACATTTTTCATTTCAATTTCCCCTTTGAGCACTTTTTTGAGACCCCCTTTCTTCTTTTCTAGCGGAGCCTCCAAAACAATAGCTATGCGATTATATGAAGCTTGCGCTTGAGCGATTAAATTGCTGATAAAACCCAAAATGATGATAGGGAAAATAAGGATGGCCAAGTAACTGTTAAAAGCGGTAAAGTTTCCCAGTGACATTGCCCCTTGGATGACGAAATGCCCGCCTAAGATAATGATAATCAAAGTAGCCACATTAGTAAGGAAAGTAATGATTGGCATTAGGGTCGAGAAAAGAGCTAGAATTTCGAAACTAATATCCTTGGCTTCCGTACTTGCCAAAAGAAATTTTTGTTTCTCAAATCGTTGGGTGTTTAAAAGCCTGATGAGCGCCGAACCAAGAATATTTTCGCTAATGACTCGATTCAGCCAATCAACAGCTTCTTGGGAACGCGTGAAAAGACTGCGCACCTTTTTAAAAATAAAAAAGAAAGTGCCTCCAATAATTGGAGTCACAGCTAAAACTGAGAGTGCCAATTTCCAATCAGTTATGATCAAAAGGACTGACACGCCCACAATCAAAAAGACTGAGGAGATGATGGAAGAAACCGCCACTGAAACAAAAGTTTTGACCGCGTCCACATCAGAAGTGAGATTGGTTAAAAGTTTAGCCGGTGTCACCGCTTCGATATATGAATAGGGTTGTTCGGAAATTTTGGCCGCGATGTCTCGACGCATATCGCGCGCCACTCTTTCGGAGGCATATACCTGCACGATGTTTTGCAAATAAGTAAAAATGAAAATGAAAACAGCAATAAGAGAAAATTCAATAACTAATTGAGACAACACAAAGCTCCCACCAGAATAGGTGTCGATGGCACGTGCAATGATGCGTGGCACAGAGATTGCCAGGCCATTAGCGATGATAGTTAAAATAACCAGAGCGACAATAATGCCTTTGTACCCACGTAGCAATCCAAAAAGACTCGACGCTTGATGAGACTCCTTCTTTTTTGCTTTTTTCTTGTTATCTAAAATCGGCATAAAAAATTCTATTTGGAGATCCGGTAGAAGTGATTAATTTATAATTTTTTCCTACTGAAAAATCAGCAGGACGAAATAAAAGGGACTGCCCTCAAAACAGTCTCTTTTTTATTGCCAGATTCCCGCTATATTAAACAAATGAGCCAACCTAGCCAATATTCCAATTATGATAGCCGCAATGACTGAAGCTCCAATGGCTGACCCTAGCCCAAAAAAAATTCCCCGCAAAAAAACAAACCGCATAGAATTACCCTGCGAAATATTTTTCGCCAAACCATCGACGCTCTCCGTTAATTTTTCCGTCTCACTTTGCATACTTATTTTTTTTATTTGTTTAAAAATGTGATCGTTAATTGCAAAAATGTAGCAAAAATAACCCATAGCAGATAGGGTAGATTAGCGTAGACCACCCAGCGAGTATGCGGCCAAATGGCCAGCATAGCCCAAATAAGAGTGCCTAGGACCAAAAGGATGTCGATGGCTGCCAGCCAATTATTTTTGAGTCCGAACTGCAACGGAGAAAATGCCAGATTGAAAATAATATTCAAGATGAACGGCAAAGCCACGAACCATGACAATTTGCCCATAACTGTCCGATAGAAAACCGTTCCAAAAGTCACCGCAATAATAGCATAAAGCACCGACCACACCGGTCCAAAAATCCAACTCGGTGGCGACCAGGAAGGCTTGATTAAATTCTGATACCAAGAGAATGCGTTGTTCATATATTTTTTTATTTATCTAAATCAATTAAATTATACTCCCTTTTTCCAATCCCCAATTCTTCCGCCAGCGCTAATTGTTTTTCCTTGTCTATTCCATTAATCTTTTGAAATTTTCCAGATGACTTTTCATTAGCCAGATCCAGTGAAGCTTTGTCCACCGCCACGATATCTTCCCCGGCTACCACACCGATATCTGCCATCATAGCTTCTTGTGCCTCACCCATACAATCGCAAAGTTTAGTAATGTTCTTAAGAACGTTAATATAAATAACCGTTGGCACTTGTTTTAAAACCGCTCCGGTATATTCCACGATTCTTTTTTGCAAATCTTCTGTGGTGCGTGCACCCCAGGGAATTTGAACTGCTCTAACCGGGCACACTGCAATACACATAGCACACCCGATACATTTTTTCTCATCGATAACCGCTCGGCCATCAATAATTTCAATCGCGCCCACATCACAATGATCAGCGCATTGTCCACAACCGATGCATTTTTCGGAGATAATTGGTCGTGTGCCGGCATGCATATCCAATTTCCCCGCTCGACTCCCCAACCCCATCCCGACGTTTTTGATCGCTCCCCCAAATCCGGCCGCCATATGACCCTTAAAATGCGAGATCACCACCATTGAATCATATTTTTCAAGACCCTTTCCGATTTTACATCCGTCAATTTCCAAAAATTCATCCCCCAATTCCCCATCTAAAATATCAATTTTCATCTCAGTAAAGCCGTGGCGCTTGGCCGTTGCGATATGATCAGTGCTGTTGGTTCGACTGCCCTTATAAAGAACATTACATTCAATCAAAGTAGCCTCTTTCTCCAAACTTTCAATTTTTTGGTAAACTTTTCTAACCAGTTCCGGCCGCATATAAGTACTACAACCTTCTTCACCGAAATGAACCTTAATGGCAACTTTTTGTCCAAGTTTTTCAAAATTTATTTCTTCCAGCACCCCTTCAATTTCTTTGGAAAAATATATTTTTGACATATTATTTTTGAAGTACATACATGTGTACGTACCTGTTTATATACTTAAATTTTTGGCGGATGCCGAGTTGGTCGATAATTTCGGCTTGTTACGTAGCATCCTCCAGAGGCGGACACAGTGCCACGTAACAACACCTTAATTAATTAACTCCGGTACCGGCATCCCCGCCTATCCCAAAATATTTTCATCCCCTACTTTTACAAACCACCCTCAACCAGCTTCAAATCTTTGATTAAGACATTTTTTATCGTCGGGTCATAGCTTTTTTTGTCTTTGTCAATGAGTTTAGTAAGAGATTTGAATTGATTGGCTATTCCTCGTTCAAGGATTGTAATTAATGTTTTTTTAGTGCGTTTGTCGAGAAATGGATTAGCCTTGATCATTTTTAAGAAATTATTTTCATCTTCGATAAGTTTCATACTAGACAGTAGGATGTTTTTGGCTGACTTATTTTTGATGAGATTTTCCTTATAATATTTTTCCACTTCAGCGCGAAAAAGAGTCGGGGTCATTTCTTTTTCTGGCGGAGTTGCCTCCGTGTTTTCTATGGTTATTTTGTCAGCGGAAACATTGGCAGTCTTTTCTTCAATTTGACCGGTTATGGCGGTGCCGGTGATGTCCGCTGTAACTTCTGTGGCTCTCCCGGGATTGTTTTCATCTTCGGAAATTTTGGAAACTTCGACAGTATATTCTCCGTCACCTGTGCCTTCGGTTATGATGGTATATTTATTGTTTTCCGGATTAGGAATAGTGACAAATTCATTTTCAGTGTCGTAACCTGTGTAGAAAGCTCCCTCAATCTGATCATCTACACCCAAGCCCCGGATGTTTTTTCCGGCCCAATGCACTCCATCTGGCGCGATGATTTGGATGTCGATGGGGGAAAAGACAAAAAAGAAAAGATTTTGGTTAACTCCGGCAAATGGAACATCTTTTTGTGGGAGGTAACCGGTCAATGCTTCATACACAATATCTTTAGCCTCTCCCGGCAATTGCATATGCGAAGAATTCACTTCTATCTTTTCATCAGAGGATATTCCTTCAGCTGAATTCAAGGGGACAGTGCCGTCTCCTTCGGCGTATGCCAATCCATCCTTAATCGGTTCTCCATAAGCCCATTGTGAAATTGGATCTATTGAAGGTTTGCCAACTTTTATCTCACTTATCGTCGTATTGTTACTCAACTTGCCAACTATACTTGTCACAGAAACCGCATTTAGTTTTTGTAAATTTTCAGAAAGATTGAGATTGTCTAGAAAATCGTTTTCTGGATAAAAATCCCCCTCTTCATAGGAGCGTAATTTATTGGAAGTCGTATCATAAAGATAATTAGAAGTGGCAAGTAATTCCTGAACTGATTTTATGGGTTTTTTGTGAAGATAATCAAAAATATTGTCAGAACCATTTTCTTCGGCTTCTTGTTTGAGAATTAAATATAAAATAAGTCTAGATACAGAAGAATCAGAGGGAGTAATTTCTCCACCTTCCCATGTTAAATAATTTTCAGGCGATCCTTCATTCGGCGTTCCCAGCATAATTAATTGATCGATATCATTCTGATAGTCATTGGACTCAATATACTGTCGCGCTACCAACCCACCCATTGAGTGTGCCACGATGTCGACTTTCGGCCAATTATTATCTTCTTTGATTTTTCGAATTTTTTCTTGCAGTATCCCAGCTGTATCAATGTTGTCAGCTCGCCATTGATATGGCAATACGAATAAATCTTTACCTTCTTCGTAGCCATTCTTCTTGAAAGTATCTATTAAAGAATCGTAAGTTTTAAAGATTGGGTCCATTTTCCAATCACCCCCGTCTGTCAACTTCCATGAACCTAAAATTCCCGGCACGATAATCACCGGGTCATGAAAAGATTCTTCTGTTCTCCAATTGGAAAAATCTATTTTCCCATACATCTTTTCATAATAGCAATAACTACCCTCGCAAGTATGCGTTGGTCCAGCAGCACTTTCCCACCAATTATATTTGAAGTTGGCATATTTATCAGCATATTGAATTTCGGTGCTATCATTATAGACATTTGTTTCATTATTGACAAAGGATGATCGTTGAACAATTACTTTTTCCGGGTTTGCTCCATATTCAATTCCTATCCCATATTTACTGTCGTGAATTTTCGAACCCTGAATTTCCAATTCTCCACCTCTAACTGAAAATCCTCCCTGATAAGTTCCGGCATAAGCCGTGTTTATGAAAGGCACATTGGATCTGACTTGATAGACTTGCATTCCCGCTCCACTGATATCCGCATTTTTTACTAGCGCTTTTCCTCCATTATTAATCCAAATGGAATATCCAAAATTAGGGTCAGCGCGCTTGAAATAAATTGGGTTTTTTACTGTGCCATTAACAAAGAGTTTGCCATTAACAACAATGTGGGAAAGTTGACCAAAACTTATCGTTACTCCGTTTTTAATGATAAGTGTACCCCCATATTTAATTGTGACAGTTCCACTTATAGTTTGGTTACTATCCCATATGATGGTGCTGTCTTTAGCTATTTCCAGATTAGATATTACATCGGCTTTGGAATAATTTTCTATGCCTTGAAAATCAATTGGAGTTATGGACGCGATGAGTGCAATAAAAATTACTAGAATATATAAATATTTATGGGATATTTTATTTTCTTTCATTTTTTGTTTTTATATATTTAATTATTAAGTAAATATTCAGAAGAGGCCATATGAAAATAGAAAATGTTTTCAACCATTCAAGATTATATGTAGAAAAAATAAGTGAATTAAGAGAAATTATAAATAGAACCACTAAATTGCTTAGGATAGAAAAAACCGCTGATGATAAAATAATATTTTTTGTCCTGCTAAATACAACGATCGCCACAAAAAAGAAAACAATCCAGAAAAAAATTATTACGGATAGATCATTTGGCACATTTAAGTCTGAAAACATACTTTTTTTCCCAACCCCGCAAAATTTATTAATTATTTTTTGCGCCAGTGGTTTTTTGTTTTAATTTTTACCTTATCTACAGCATAACATATAGCGCTTATATCACAAGGGCTTTTTTAAGCCTAACTGTGGATAAAGAAAAACCGGCGTTTCGTTGGAAAGGCCGGGTTAGTAATTTTGGATGTGAATGTTGGGCGCATATCTCCAGCATTCATAAAGAAGGGTGGTGCGATGGCAAAGCGTTGGCACTATTTCCATTCCTAAAAGAGTAACTCTTTTGTGCAAGGCGTAGTTAGCTATCTCTTTAATAATTATCACATTCTCATCAAACTGTAGATACTCGAGATATTTCTCGAAATAAAGAGAAAGATTTATTTCTCCCAGTCGATATTCTTCAATCAGATAATCTGGCGGAGCTAAGTCCTTACGCCATACTTCGCATGGAAAACCAGCCGTGATAACTTGTGGCAAAATCGAAATTCTCAGACCATCAGAATTGGTCGGTGGCAAAAGAATGCATTTTGTTCTAATCATTTCCCCTCCTTGTATATTTATTTTTTAAAAAATTTTTGCTACGTAACATGAGCGGACTCAAATGAGTCCGCTTTAGTCATATGATGAAAAAATTTATAAGCTTATTTTTTCTTGCTCAGTTTTTTACTGATTTCTTCTTTAGTAATTTTTTTAGTGCAGAAGAACCAATCATGGCAAGTCACACTTTTGTCCTTGCTCTCCATTCTGTCTTTAGCCACTCCGCAAGAACCGGCAGTTGGCACAATAACATCATCCCCCGGCATCCAATCAGCTGGAGTCGCCACAGAAAAAGCGTCCGCAGTTTGCATCGCAATGAGAGCTCGGTAGAGTTCTTCGAAATTGCGACCGAGGCTTAGTGGATAGTAGATGACGGCTCTAATTGTGCCTTTAGGATCCACAAAGAAAACGGCGCGCACCGCTTTAGTATTGCTTTCTCCAGGTTGAATCATACCATATTTCTTAGCCACTTCCATGGTGATGTCTTCAATCAATGGAAACTTCACTTCCATATTTTTCATTCCCTTATAGTCAATTTTTTCCTTAATGGTGCGTAGCCAAGCGATGTGACTGTAGAGGCCGTCCACGGAAAGTCCGAGGAGCTGACAGTTAGCGTCGTTAAATTTTTTCTCTAGTTTGGCGAAAGTCATAAATTCTGAAGTACAAACTGGAGTAAAATCAGCTGGATGGCTGAAAAAAATCACCCATTTCCCAGCGTAATCTTTAGGGAAGTTAACTTCTCCTTGAGTGGTCACTGCCTTAAAAATAGGAGCTTTATCTCCAATTCTCGGCATTGCTACAACTTCTTCTTTTGTTTGTTCCATTTTTTGTTCCATATTTTTTTTGGAATTATTTATTTAATTAAAAAAGTCTTAGTTCTAATTATAATACTGTTTAAGGTTTTTTTTATTTCAGAAATTAATAATAAGCCTCCCCTATTTCAATTTAATATTCACCTCTTTCAATTGTTTTTCATCCACCTCACTTGGACTGTCCATCATCAGATCTCGCCCTCGCCCGTCTTTGGGGAAAGCATAGATATCGCGGATGGAATCCAAATCTTGAAGGACCATCAAGATACGATCAATCCCCGGCGCGTTGCCACCATGCGGAGGCGCACCAAATTGGAAAGCTTTAAGAAGAGCGCCAAACCTCGCTGCCACTTGTTCTTTCGAATAGCCGGCGATTTCAAAAGCCTTATACATAATTTCCGGGCTATGATTTCTAATGGCACCGCTCGAAGCTTCAAAACCATTAAGAACTAAGTCATATTGATAGGCCAAAATTTCCAAAGGGTTTTTTTCTTCTAAAGCTGCCATTCCGCCTTGTGGCATAGAGAAAGGATTGTGCTCGAAATCAATTTTGCCCGGCTCAATTTCGGAATAGGAATACATCGGGAAATCAACAATCCAACACCAAGCCGCTTCGGTGTTTTTTTTGAGTCCCAATTTTTCCGCGCAAGCACTTCTCACTACACCTAGACTCGCGCACACTGTTTTCCAAGAATCTGCTCCGAAGAAAATAATGTCTCCAGACACCGCCGACACTGCTTTCACAATTTTAGCGGCCAATTCGTCACCTAAAAATTTTACGATGGGCGATTGCAATTCTCCCCCTTCTTTTAAAATAATATATGCCAAACCTCGAGCATCTTTAGTTTTGGCCAGTTCCGTGAGTTCATCAATTTCCTTGCGACTAAGTTTCGCTCCACTCGGCACTCTCATAGCATGCACTACGCCTTTTTTCTCCACTGCTCCGGCAAAAACGGAGAAACCACAACCTTCGACAAGTTCGGTAACGGGTTTAATTTCCAAATCAAATCTTAAATCAGGTTTGTCCGCCCCGTAACGCGTCATAGCTTCACGCCAAGGCAATTTCACAAAGCGTCCGTTTTTATCCAAGTTAACGATTTTTTTATTAGAAAATTTTTCAGTGAGCTGAATCATTAACGGCTCCATAATAGCAAAGATATCTTCCTGAGAAGCAAAGCTCATTTCCATATCCAACTGATAGAATTCGCCATAGTGTCGGTCCATTCTAGGATCTTCATCCCGAAAACACGGCGCAATCTGAAAATATTTATCAATCCCACCCACCATCAAAAGTTGTTTGAATTGTTGCGGAGCTTGGGGCAGGGCGTAAAATTTTCCGGGATAGAGACGGGATGGCACCAAGAAATCTCTGGCTCCTTCTGGAGAAGAATTGGCTAAAATCGGAGTTTGTACTTCAATAAAATCCAAGGCGTGGAAATAATCCCGCATATGTTGAATGTATTTATCTTTCAGTGCCAAAAGTCTTTGCGCGTCCGGACGTCTTAAATCCACGAAGCGATATTGCAGTCTCAAATTTTCGTTAGCCTCACCAGATTTTTCTTCATCGATTTCAAAAGGAGGCGTCTCGGATTTATTTAAAATTTCCAATTCAGCAACGCCCACTTCAATTTCCCCGGTTTTGAGTTTTGTGTTGAGCATATCATCCGGTCGCGCCAAAACATTGCCCGTCACTTTCAAAACCCATTCGCTCCGCAGTTTATCCGCTTCTTTCCAAGCTTCTTCATTAATAGCCGGATCAAATTTGATTTGTGTAAGGCCATAACGGTCGCGCAAATCGATAAAAATCACGCCTCCGTGGTCGCGCCGTCTATGCACCCAACCGGCCAAAATCACTTTTTCTCCCTTATTTAACTTATTCAATTCTCCACAAGTATGAGTTCTGAGCATATTGATTATTCCCTTTTTATTATAGTTTAATCTTTAGACTTCGAAATTATACCCTTAAAAAAGAAAAAAAGCAATGTTTTTGACGCTTTCTTGAAGTTTACAGATTTTAAGTATATACTATGGAAAAAGATAAGCAGTTCTTTTATTAATTTTGTAGCCAAGGAGGTGGCTGATGAATAATAGAATAGTTAAGGACGGAAAAAAACACTTACCTGCCCTACAGAAAGTATCAGACAACGACATAAATGCCAGTGATAATCAATGGGCAGAATTATTTTCTCTGTCAGAAATTTTTTCTGATTTTTTTGAGGGATATAAAATATCTCGGGGAAAATTTCCTAAATGGGAGAATGAATTTTTAGCAAAAATGATGGCAACTGCAAAGACTGTAAAAGACTGGAATTCTGTCGCCCTTACAGCCAGAAAATATTCACCGGAATGGAGGGAGGCTAGGGGGAGGCTTCTGGCCCATGCACAAAAAAGTAGTGCTGCTCGCCATCATTAGACAAACCTACGTAAAATCTTAAACAAAGAGGATTTTCTTATGAGAGTAGTTAAAAATAAAATTAGACTCTCAGATGAACAGCGTAAAAACAAAATTCAATGAAAATAATGCCTGGTCAATTCCAATCAAAACCCTGAGCCTAAATAATAGGCTTGGGGTTTTATTTCGCTAGTTTAATATTTTTAGACGTAAGTACGCGCGTAAGTACGAAAGTACTTACGTCTATTCTTCAATCCTCAGCGCTTGACCCTTAACCAAAGCCTGAGCAATCTTAATTCTGGCAGAAGAAAGAATTCGCTGAAAAGTGCTTTGGGAAGTATTCATCTTCTCCGAAGCCTCAGTTTGTTCCAAGCCGTCAAAATCCTTAAGTTTAACCGCTTCCATTTCTTCCTTACTCAAAAGCACTTCTTCTAATTGACGCATCGGCACGCCTTGTGGTTTGAAAAAGTGAGTATGTGGTTTAAATTTTAACCTGCGGCACATTTTTGGTCTGGTCATATTATTTTCTTTCTAAATTTATATCACACTTGGGACATTTCAAACTAGAGCAGGGAGTTTCTCTCTTATGAGGAATTACATATCCACATTTTTGACAGACACAAGTTCCTACAGGTCCACCGCCAACAGCGCCCTTGACTGTTTCTTTGTATTTTCCTTTTTTCTGCCAGCCAAAACTCTTTCCAAAAGCTGGCTTATAGAAGCTCGTTTCTATCTCGTAACTCTTAATTTGAATAGCGATATAGGAAATGTTTTCAATTTCTTCCATTAATTTTTCTCTTAAATTTTCCGAAATCTTGCTGGCCTCTTCTACATTCAAATCGTTCGGCAAAGCTATTTCTAAATTAGCTGTGATAGCAGAGCCTTTCTTTTGAGTTTTTAAAGATAGAATCTTAACATTTTGTTTTTCGGCTATGTTTTTTATTTCTCCGTCAATTTCCTCACCAGCTGAAACATCCAGTAATGAATCCACAGCTTCCTTGCCTAAAGCAAAAGATTCCTTGACAATGTAAAGCCCAATCAAAAAAGCCAAAAGTGAATCTGCATAAATCCAATAACGAGAAACGATTATCCCCACTAAGACTCCGGCAGAAGCCAAAACATCCGCCTTGTCATGAGAACCGTCCGAAAGAAGTGTGAGTGAATTTTCTTTTTTACCATAATAAATTTTTATCCTCGAAGTAATCCAATTTATCCCAACTGAAAAAAACATAATAGAAAAAGCGAGATAATTGAGATTTAATTTATCCGGACTTAAAAAATTTTTATAAGCATCATATATGATACCCAGTCCAGTCGCCAACAAAATCAGAGTGATAACCAATCCACTTAAAACTTCGAATTTATAATGCCCATAAGGATGCTTTTCATCAACCGGTTTTTGAGAAGTCTTAATTCCGAGATAACCAATCATGGAAGAAAAAATATCCGTGAGAGAATGAAAACCCTCAGCCAAAATGGCCGAGGAATGCGAAATATAACCGATGAAAATTTTTCCACCAGCCAGAATTGCATTGGCTAATATTGATAATATAGCTATTTTTTCTTTCATATAGTTTGTCCGGCAACAACCTCCTCTTTTAAGAAAATAAGAGAAGATTGTCAGCTGGAGAAAATTATTCTTCGATATTTTTCAATTCCATTTCAATGTCTTCTAAATCTTCTTTGAGGTAAGTTGCCTCTTCTTCCAGTAATTTCTTTCTCTCGTCTTTACTCATGGCCATAAATCTCCTTCTTCCTCTCCCCATTCCAAAACATCTTCCGCCTCCTAGGCCCAATCCTCCACCGCATTGTCCCATTCCTCGGCCAGTTTGTGGTCCCGCGCCTTGTGGTCCTGTTTTATCCATTTTTGGCATAATTATCACCTGCCTTTCTAATTTATTTTTTTAGTCGGATCTATATTATGAATATATACCCATAATATACTACTGTCAAGTTTTTGGGATATTTCAAAATAAAAATTAGATTTTTGTTCTTTCATCCGGAGTTTCTTGCTTTATAACCGTTATCTCATTTAGGACTTACGCGTTTGGCGAAGAATTTTTGACAAATTCCGTTTGTTTTTTCCATTTTTCCAACCAACCCAGCGCGTTAATTTCCTTGGAATTCTCGTTAGACTGCTCCTCTAGCTCCTTATCGAGTTCACAAATATCCGGGTTGACTTCCAGGGCTGTTTCGTTAAGGCCTAAAAGTTTTATCCCATCCAGCGACCGCACTCGAGAAAGCGCTACGTAGCCCATGCCATATTCAAATGATTTACTCAAATCCATTTCCACCGCGTCCAAGGTCATCCCCTGACTCTTATGCACCGTGATGGCCCAAGCTAATCGCAAAGGCACTTGAGTGATGGAGGCCAAAACGACGTCGTCTTCTTCGATGGACCACTTCTCGGGAGTGGCGGTGATTGTTTTACCCTTAAGTGTTTTTACAATCGGCAAACCGGTTTCATCAAAATCAGTAACTGTGCCAAGCGTTCCATTAACGAAACCTTTATCAAAATTGTTTTTTATAAACATGACCACCGCTCCTTTTTTAAGGATGAGAGTTTCCGGCGCCAGACAACCCTTCTTTATCGCATTAACCAAATTATCTATACCAGTGGCAGTCATCTCAAAATTTTTAGGCTCCATTTGGATTTTTTGCAGTTCAAAATCATTAATAGCGTCCACGTTGGCATTATGAGTATAGAGCCGGGTCAAAGTAACGCTGCTTTTTATAGCCTTATTTTCTCTGGAAAGAATAAGCCCCAGTGTTTCGGCGTCGCAAGATCTCCTCCTGATATCATTCAAAATTCTCAGCATTTTTTTATCCTCTTGTCGATGTTGTTCTTCTAAATAGCAAATCATAAGGTTCATCTCCTGCCAAATTCTGGACTCAGTCACGAAATGAGCTTTTTTCCCATACCTCGCCACCGGAGGCAATTGAAAAAAATCCCCACACAAAATGACCTGCATTCCTCCGAAAGGGAAGAAAGGATCTTTAAATCTTTTGCAAATATAGTTCACAATATCCAACTGATGCGCGTGAAGCATAGACACTTCATCAATGATGAGGACCTTAGTTTTTTTCATCCGATCCCGAACGAAATGCTTGCTTTTAAGCTTGGAAAAATCCGCCTCGGTGAAGACGTCTTTAATTCCCATGCCGGACCAACTATGAATGGTTTGCCCGTTCATATGCGTGGCCGCAATTCCGGTGGAAGCGGTCACTGCCACCCCGATATTTTTGCTTTTAAGATATTTGATATATTGATTCAAAAGATACGTCTTCCCACTCCCGGCCGGACCGGTGAGAAAAACGTTATGTCCCATTTTCAAGATATCCAAAGCCGTCGCTTGTTTCATTTTTTTACCTTAAATTATCTTCCAATTTTAGCAAACAATGACACTTGGGTAAAGAATATTTCTTTTTGTTATTTTTTGAACTTAGCGCCCTGTCGATTGACAAAAGATAAATTTAGCGCTATAATTGGGAGAATTTGTTTTTTGTCAACCGAATAGAAAGAAAGATGTGATTTAAAAATCTCAGAGGAGAATGAAAATGAAAAAAATATTTTTATTTTTAGCCTTATTTTTTCTTTGTTTGCCACTGGAACATTCCCGTGCGCAAGCCAACCCTGAAAATTTATCCGGTTTTCATCCGCACCAAGTCGTCCTGGGTGATTCGCTTTACAGGCTTTATGGAAAGGATTTGAATCCAGAACTAATGAAGCTCATCATGAATGTCAACCGGATTGATCCGGAGCATCTTGTGATTGGTCGCACCATTCTCTTGCCAGACGATATTCATAACTTGCCATATTACTGTCCGGTGCCTACTAGAATGGAGACTGCCAGAGGAGAAAAAAGGAAAGTCTACGTTTTCCTGGACATCCAGTATTTCGCAGTCTATGAGTATGGCCGGTTGGTGTTCTGGGGGCCGATCTCAACGGCGGATGGCAAAGCCAATCCTAAAAATGGAAATATTCATACCACGCATCTTGGAATTTTTCATGTCTTACTAAAAGATTCCAAACACAAATCCAATGACCCGGAATGTCTTGGCGCGCCAATGCCTTATGCGGTAAAGCTGACTGAATCAGGAATGTTTATGCATCAGCAAAGCCTACCTGGTCGTCCAGGCTCACATGGCTGTATCCGGCTACTTATGCAGGACGCCATGCAATTATACCACTGGATACACCTTGGAGATTCAGTAGAAATTACCAAAACGACGGAAAATTTTGTGGGAAGATATCTATCCCCCACAAGCTAATCTGTGAAAAAACCGAAGGGACTACTTCAAAAGAAGCAGCCCCTTTTTTATTTTCCTATTTCCAAAGGTAATAATGCATCGCCACTTTGAAAATTATTTCTTACTCCGGAAGTCCCGAATTTCAATCTTCCCTCTCCCCTTGTCCTCAATCACGATTTTCTGTTTTTCTCGCCAGCCGTATTTTTCGATGATTTCCTTGGGGATGATGAGTGAGTAGCTGTGGGTAGAAACTTTGCTCAATTTCCTAGTGTGCTTTTCCATAGTCTTAATTATATCTGGGTTGAAACTGTCCGTCCGTCGCTTCTCATATCTACTTCGTGTTCATAAAAAACCGGAATTTTATTTTCCTCCAATTCTACTTCAACCGCCTCCCCCTTTTGCGTATCAGGACGGAAATATTGATCGAAAATAAAATTACCCAGTGAATAATATATCATCTTGCCTTTGTATTCTTCTTTCTCTTGCACTACGTGCGGATGTGAACCAATAACAAAATCCGCTCCCTGGTCGATGAATTCATGCGCCAATTTTTTTTCTTTTTCGTCAGGTGTGGGCGCATATTCCGTCCCCCAATGCGTATAGACTACCGTAAAATCCGGTTTGATTTCTTTCATAGCCGCCAAATCATCCGAGATATCATCCTCGGGATTTTTGGCAAATTGATTGTAGTTCAAAAACCCAATTCTAATCCCCCCGATATTTTCAATCCAAAATCTTTTTACCTCTCTATTTTCCCCCGCGTTTCCGAAAAAATTCACTCCCGCTTCAATCAGATATTTTTTGGTTCCTTCCAGTCCCTTCTCGCCAAAATTCAAAATATGATTATTACCTAAGTTCACCAAGCGGATGTTTTTCTCGCGGAGCATCTCGGCCGTTTCAGGTGGAAAAGTGAAAACATAATTTTCCCGCGAACCAATTTCGCTCCCCACGCTCACACTCGCTTGGTCAGTAATTGGCCCTTCCAAATTTCCCACAACCAAATCCTTTCCGGATAAGAGTTCCTCCACGCCGGAGAAAATAAATTCGGTGTTTTTTCTCGCTGACGTCTCACGAATCCAACGGTCAAACATCATATCACCCACAAAAAGAAGCCTGACTTTCTTTTTCGGAAAAACATCATCAGTCGTGTTTTTGTTTTTTGTGTCCGAAAGAAAAGCCAATATCGAGCCACCCGCCAAATGGTCAAAAGAATGAAAAAACAAAGCCAGACTTGCGCCGACAATAAGCACTATCAAAATGTGAATGCTTGATTTTTTCATAAACAATACGGTCTTTGGGGAATATTAGCCTAGTCCTGGTTAAGTTTCCAGATGGAAAGATTGAAATAAGTGGCGAAAGTCATCAATATTTAACTGGGGTTAATTTTTAAACGTAAATACGCACGTAAGTACGTCCATACCTATGTTTATTATAGCGTGGTTTTGGAAAAATAAAAATAAGCTACCATTAAAAAGAAATAAAAAAAATCGGGAATAGCTTTTGACGCATATCCCCGACACCCAACTAATTTTTCAAGTATCCCTTTCAAAAAGACTCAGGGCATCTTCCATCTTCTTCTTGAGTTTAAAATAGGCCACCTCAAGCCCCTGCATCTCCCGTCTATTAGACGGAACTAAATCAAGAAGATTCCAATTTTCTTCGACGCAAGAATGAAAGATATCAATTTTCTCAGAAATATCCATCTCACGGCTGAGTTCGTGATTTATGGTATTAATAAAAAATATCAAGTATTTTTTACTACAATCATTATATGACCACAAAACATACTCTCTTATACGACCCCATTCCCTCTTTAGGAAATCAACTGATTCTTTCACTTCCTCATTCTCTGGGGAAGTTTTTTCGGCATAATCCAAAATGGCGTTGATGCCCTCATTGCAAACTTTAGAGTGCCATATTTTCATTTCCTCCCTCAATTTACGGAAATTGTCCCGTTTTCTCGACAGCCAGCCAGTCAATCTCAACGAACCCGATACTAGTGCTGTAAAAGCGAGAAAAGAAATAAGTATTCTCATCTCCCTACCTCCACTAAGATTAAAGTTGATACTTAATATATTAAGGAACGCCTCTTCTGTTCAATATAACTTAGCATTGATTCATGAAATAATCAATAGATATACAAAAACCACCCTTAGGGGGGTGATTTTTGTAACCTGCAGCACTACCAAAAGTAACGCTGATATTCAAATTCTTCTCAAATATCTAATTCTTTATTACTCAAAAAATAGTGAGTAATTTCTTTTCAC
>JBBREE010000010.1:0-31312 GCA_038203255.1 Candidatus Moraniibacteriota bacterium
ACTGAAGAAAAGAAGAAGGGGACAATTAGGGAGGTAGAGCTTATGTCAATGTATAGCATTGAAAAAGCGACTAAAAATTTAGATATAGTGAATTTGAATAATGCGTCTTATTTGGAATTTAACGGACCGGTCGCTATGAAATAGGTAGAAAATTTTAAATAACGGAAAATATGGCGTTTAAAGCTTCTATAAACAATCACCTTCGATGTGGTACGGTAGGAAAAGAGGATTGCCTGGCAACTCGGGTGCATATTTTATTTTTTTTCATTTTCTTGTTAGCTATCATAATATCCTTCCGCCTATATTTTTTACAGGTCTATTCTTACAGTGATTATAAGAAATTAGCTGCTAATCAGCATTCTATTTTACAAAATATCTTTCCTCAAAGAGGAGGGATTTTTTTGCAAGATGCCGGAGTGCCTTATCCGGTGGCGGTGAATAAGGATGCGAAAATGGCCTATGCTGTTCCGCGGGAAATTATGGATCCGGAAGCGGAAGTGAAACCACTGGCTCAGATTTTAAATCTGGATGAAAATGATTTGAGAGAGCGACTTTCCCGTCCGGATGATATGTATGAAGTTTTAAAGCATCGCTTGAGTGATGATGAGGTGGCAAAATTAAATGAAGCTAAAATGGAAGGCATTCATCTATCAGCTGAGGATTATCGCTATTATCCGGCTGGCAATCTGGCTTCTCAAATTCTCGGTTTTGTAGGTTGGAAAAATGATGGCTTGGGAGGGCGTTATGGCATAGAAAACTATTTTAATGATGAACTTTCCGGCCAAGAGGGAAAGCTTTTTCAAGATAAGTCTAATTCCGGATTCTGGATTCCTACTGGGAACAAAGATCTTGTTCCGGCAAAAGATGGAGATGATTTAGTCCTGACGATTGATCATATTATTCAATATGAAACGGAGAAAATTCTAAAAGGAGCAATTGGAAAATTTGAGGCATCTAGTGGAGCGATTGTTGTTATGGAGCCAAGCACTGGAAAAATTCTAGCTATGGCCAGTTATCCGGATTTTGATCCTAATAATTATAAAGATGGGGATATGAGCAGTTTTAGAAATCTGGCAGTGAATGATCCTTACGAATGTGGGAGTATCTTTAAAACTATCACGCTCGCTAGCGCGATTGACTCTGGAAAAATTACTCCGGAAACCACTTTTATTGATACCGGGGTGACAAAAGAAGCTGGTTATTCTATAAGAAATGCCAATTTCAAGGCATATGGTAAGCAAACAATGACGCAAGTTTTGGATATGTCGATAAATACCGGGGCGATATTTGCCGAGCAGCAATTGGGCAATCCGGGCTTTTTAGAGTATACTAAAAGATTCGGATTTGGTGAACCGACCGGAATTGAATTGCCGGGAGAAAGTGCTGGGAATCTCGCTAATTTGAAAAATCCCAGAATTGATATAAATTTTTTTACAGCCTCGTTTGGTCAGGGGATTACAGTTACGCCGATTCAGATGACAGCCGCCTATAGCGCTATTGCTAATGGAGGAACGCTTATGAAGCCGGTAATAGTGGAAAAAGTCATTCATCCGGATGGTAGTGAAGAAGCAACGTCTCCAGTGGCAGTGCAAAAAGTGATTACTCAACAAACCGCTAATGAAGTTTCCACTATGCTTCGAAGTGTCGTGGTCAACGGAGAAGGAAAAATGGCTGACGTGCCTGGATATCTGGTGGGAGGAAAAACAGGTACGGCTCAGGTGGCCAGCACTGACTCGCGCGGTTATCAAGAAGGGCAAAATATTGGATCCTTTGCCGGGTTTGCACCGGTTAATGATCCGCGCTTTACCGTCCTAGTACGAATCAATAATCCTAAAGGGGTGAATTGGGCGGAATCAAGTGCTGCCCCGACTTTTGGAGAATTGATGAAGTTTCTTTTGAATTATAAAAACATTCAACCCACAGAAGAGTATTCTCAGCATGACATCGAAAGATTTAACAGCACTCACAACATTGGAGAATACACAGCGCCTGAAGCCTCGACTGATGGAGAAGATAAGGCGAATGAAACAAACAAGGATAAAAAATAAAGTAAATTCAATGGATAAATCTAAAAAAATATTACTGCTGGAAAAAGCCTTGCGCTGGTGTGCGTTGGCTATCCTTAATAAATATAATCCACGCATAGTGGGTATTACCGGGTCAGTGGGCAAAACTTCTGCCAAAGAAGCGGTTTTTGAAATCCTCTCAGCTAAGTTCAGAGTGAGAAAAAATGAAAAAAATTATAATAATGAAATCGGTTTGCCTCTCACTATTATTGGCTGCGAAGGGGGTGGACGCTCGCTTAGTCTTTGGTTTCTGGTTTTTTTGCGCGCCTTATGGGTGATTCTTTTCCCGGTGGAATATCCTGAAATTTTAATTTTAGAAATGGGAGCTGACCGTCCGGGAGATATTGGTTATCTGGCCGACTTTATCAAATGCGAAGCAGTTATTCTGACTGATATTTCCGGTTCGCACTTGGAATATTTTAAAAATCTGCAAGGCGTGGCCAAGGAAAAATGGACTTTGGTGGAAAAAGCATTACCTGGAGCAATGGCTGTTGTGAATGTGGACAATCCTAGGATTGCTAAATTAAAAAGTCAGAACAAAAATGAAAAAATAGAATTTATGACCTTTGGTTTTACTAACGAGGCTGATATCCAAGCTAAAGAATTTTTCTATAATTATTCCAATGGCGCAAATTCTTCTAAAAGAGAAATTCAAGGCATCTCTTTCAAATTAAACCACAAGGGCACGACCATTCCGGTTCGATTGAATAATGTTTTGGCACGTCATAATATCTATGCGGCGCTAGCGGCCGTGGGCGTGGGCATGAAATTTAAACTTAATTTGGTTGAGATGGCGGAATCTTTGGCGAATTTTTCTTTGCCAAGTGGTAGAATGACCTTAGTGCCGGGGGTGAAAAATTCTTCCATCATTGACGATACATACAATTCTTCCCCGGTCTCAGCTTTGGCCGCCTTGGACATTATGCAAGACATTGATTCGCCCAGAAAGATTGCCGTTATGGGGGATATGCTGGAACTTGGCAAAGACACAGAAGAAGGGCATCAGTCCGTGGCTAAGAAATTTTTGACTGTGAAAGGGGACATCTTTTTCGCTGTCGGGCGCCGGATGCAGTTTGCGGCGGAAGAGTTGAAAAAGCATAAATTTAATCCGGACAATCTTTTCATTTTTCCCGATCCTATTTCGGCCGGGAGAAAACTTAAAGAGATTATTAAAGATGGGGATTTGGTTTTGGTCAAAGGCTCGCAAGGGATGCGAATGGAAAAAGCCGTGGAAGAAATCATGGCCGACCCGTCCAAAGCCGTCTATTTCCTTTGTCGCCAAGACGAAGCTTGGAAAAAGAAAGCGTGGAAAGAGGTTTAGAAATAGAGGCATCTATAGAGTCCTCTATGGTACGTTACTAATTGTATTTATATGCTAAAATATACATAGAGATAAAACCTAAAATACTATGAAAAAGGTAAATATAGAACATAAGCTTATTATTCGTAATTCTACCGCGGAATTTCTTATTTTTACGTCTCAAGCAGGAGAAGATGGAATTGAAGTGCGAGTGGCGGAGGAAAATGTGTGGTTGACTCAGAAGCTGATTGCTAAACTTTTTGGCGTGGGAGTAAATACGGTTAATTATCACCTGAAAGAAATCTTTAAAGGTGCTGAATTGGAAGAAAATTCAGTTATTCGAAAATTTCGAATAACTGCCAGTGATGGCAAAGATTATGATGCAAATCATTACAGCTTGGAGGCGATTATTGCGGTGGGATTTAAGATAAATTCAAATAAGGCAGTAGAATTTCGCAGATGGGCGGGAAAAATACTTAAAGACTTTGCTATTAGGGGCTATGTGTTGGATGATACTAGGCTCAAAAATGGGGCATACTTAAATAAGCAATATTTCAAAGATCTTATTCTTGAAATTCGTGATATTCGTGAAAGTGAAAGGAATTTTTATCAGCAAATTACCGATATTTATGCCACAGCAATCGATTACGACCTAGAATCTCCAAATACTAAGGATTTTTTTGCAACCGTGCAAAATAAACTCCATTTTGCAACGCATAGGCACACAGCCGCTGAAATGATTGTAAGTCGCGCGAGTCACAAAAAAGACTATATGGGACTGACCACCTGGAAAAAAGCTCCGGATGGAAAAATTTTGAAATCTGATGTGGTAATTGCAAAAAATTATTTAAATGAAAAAGAAATAAAGTTTCTCAATAGAATTGTAACGATGTACCTTGATTATGCTGAAAACCAAGCTGAAAAAGGAATACCAATGACAATGACGGATTGGTCAGGAAAGTTGAATGCTTTTTTGAAATTTAACGATGCTGAAATTTTAGAGAATGCCGGAAAAATAACGGCAGAGGTGGCCAAATCCTTTGCGGAAAGTGAATTTGAAAAATATCGTCCTATTCAAGATAAACTTTTTCAGTCGGATTTTGATCGGGAGGTGAAGAAGCTTTTGGATAAAAAATAGAGGACTCTATAGAGTCCTCTATGGTACGTTACTGAAAAATTACTTTTTCTCCCGACTTTACTTTTCGTCTTAAAAATGACAAAATAAAGATACTTAGTTAATAATTAAATTAAAAAAATATGCTCGAACTGATCATTTTCATCATCATCGTTATCGCAGTGCCGGGGTTTAAGGTGGTGAAGCAGTATGAAAAGGGGGTGGTTTTCCGTTTTGGAAAAATCATCGCCACTAAAGAGCCAGGCTTAAATTGGATTGTGCCGTATATTGACCGAATGCTTAAGGTGGATTTTCGTACTATTACCCTGCCAATTCCGACGCAAAAAATCATCACCAAAGACAATGTTTCGGTGGACATCTCAGCCGTAGCCTATTATCAAATAGTGGATGCTACTAAAAGTATCGTGGCCATTGAAAACGTTATGAGTGCGATTAATCAAATTGCCCAAACGACCGTGAGAAACATTGTGGGACGCTTTCAGCTGGATGAAGTGCTTTCAGAAAGAGATGAAATTAACAAAGAAATCAGAACTGTCTTGGACGAGCGGACTGAACCGTGGGGTGTGATTGTTTCAGTGGTGGAAATCAAAGACATCGAACTGCCGGAAAATATGCAACGCGCTATGGCCAAACAAGCCGAAGCGGAACGGGAAAAAAGAGCCAAGGTCATCGCGGCGGAAGGAGAACTTTTAGCCAGTCAAAAATTGGCCGAAACCGCTGACGTTATGGCGGCGCATCCAATCGCCTTGCAACTGAGAAACTTGCAAACAATGGCGGAAATCAGCGTGGAAAAAAATTCCACCATTATTTTCCCGGCCCAATTTATGTCTACCATAGATGACATCAAAAAATTTATGAAAAAAGAAAACATCTAATAGACGGGTATTTTTAATATTATAATATCTCTAAAAACCACCTCTGGGTGGTTTTTTGTTTGGCTTTACATTTTGCCTCCCCGATATTATACTTCATATAGGATCTCAAGTTAATCAAAAATCATTTAATATATCCTGCGAACGAAGGGGCGATCGCGGACAAAAATGGCATGTCTGAAACTTTAGAAAATCTTTTTGGCTCAAAAGAAAAAACGCGGATATTGAGGTTTTTTCTGCAAAATCCGGAACAAGTTTTTGAATTGGATGATATCGTGAAAAAAAATATGCTAAATGTTGCCAAAACCAGGAAAGAATTGACTAATTTGTCGAATATAAAATTTATCGTCAAAAGAGCTAAGAGAGGAAAATTTTCCTATGAACTCAACCAAAATTTCGAATTCTATCCGGAGCTGCAAAATTTAATCGCCAAATCTAATACTTCACCTAACTGTAAGAGTCTATCTCGCGTGGGCAACATCGGAAACATCAAGTTGGCGGTTATTAGCGGGGCGTTTATTAATTACCATAAAAGTAAGGCGGATATGATTTTGGTGGGGGATAATATTTCTAAAGCCAGATTGAAAAATCTTATGGAAGCACTGGAAGCGGAAATTGGCAAAGAAATTAGTTTTGTTTTGATGACGATGGATGAATTCAAATACCGTCTCAATATGCTAGACAAGTTCATTTTGGAATTCTTAGAAGGACCGCACGAGGAACTAATTAATAAGATTGTAGGACTGCGTCAATTTATCGCGAAAAGGAAGATGTAATTCTTACAAATAAATTATAGTGCTTAATGTTTTAATTATAATTTTAATTCTAATTAGCGCAGCCATGGTGTGGTTTGTTTTGGAGCTGAAGAAAAAATTGGAAAACGGCAATGAGGGTGAGAAGACGGCGGCTATTTTGGAGCGTTTAAGTGGTCTCTCTGAACAAAACAGAGATCTGCGCCGAACAATGGATATGAAACTCTCTGAAGCGCACCGAACCTCTCAAGACCAAATTTCTCAAACGATTAGAACCGTGCAGGGCATCAGCGGACAGTCCGCGAAACTCATTTCTGAAGTGACGGAGAAATTGACCAAATTAGATGAAACCAATCGACAAGTGGTAAATTTTTCTTCCCAACTCCAAAATTTGCAAGATATTTTAAAAAATCCAAAGCAACGTGGAATTTTGGGTGAATATTTTCTCGAAGAAACACTTCGAAATGTTTTGCCACCAAAAAATTATAAAATGCAATATGCCTTTAAGGACGGTACGATAGTGGACGCTGTGGTTTTTGTGAATGATAAGATTATCCCGGTTGATTCAAAATTCAGTTTGGAAAATTATGAAAAGATATTAGCGGCCACTGATAAGGATTTGCGAGCACAATATGTGGAGATGTTCAGAAAAGATTTGAAATTGCGTATTGATGAAACGGCTAAATATGTAAAGCCGGGCGAGAAAACTATGGATTTCGCTTTTATGTTTATACCCTCGGAATCCATTTACTATGATTTATTAGTTGGTAGCGTCGGGGGAAATGCTAAGGTGAATTCGCGAGACTTGATAGACTATGCTTTTAAGGAAAAGCATGTCATTATTGTTTCACCTACAAACTTTTTGGCATATCTTCAGACGGTTTTACAGGGGCTCAGAGCCTTGCAAATCGAGGAAAGCGCCAAGGAGATAAAAGCCAATGTTGAGAAATTAGGCAGACATATTGTTAGCTATGATGATTTTATGAAAAAATTAAGCAATAGCCTGGGAACTACAGTCAATCATTTTAATTCGGCCTATAAGGAATTTGGGAAAATAGATAAGGATGTGGCTAAGATAACCGACTCGGAAAAAACAATTGATGTGATGACATTAGAAAAGCCGACACAAGAATAAATCGCATGCATGTTTAATTATGAAAAATTTAGAAGAAAAAAATAATATGAACATGCTAAAAAGTTTGAAAAACAAGATCAAGCTTTTTTTTAAAAGAAACTTTTCAGAAAGAGAATTTTTCAGAAACCGGATAGTTTTATGGCTCCTGGCTTTTAATATAATTTTCAATCTGGCCAATTGGTTGGCACTTTTTTTCCTTGTTAATCGGCTTGACCTAGGCATCATTTTGCATTATAATGTATATTTCGGAGTGGATGAAATAGGCAATTGGAAACAATCATTTTTATCGCCGATTATCGGCCTAATTTTATTCGCCCTGGATGCTGTTTTAGCGGTTTATTTTTTTGAAAAGAAAGAGAGAATTGCCAGTTATGTCCTGCTTATAGCGTCGATTATGGTTCAGATAAATTTAATTATCGCCTCGGCTAGCGTAATAATGATAAACTATTAAAATTATGTTTGATTTTCCGGATCCTAAAACTAAAGAACCTAAAGCTCGCCGCTGGCAGAGAATAATGGAGATAATCCCGGGTACTTTGACCTGGTTTACGCTTTTAGGGATGTTTATTTTCTCTTTTTTCCTCCCAATTTATGTATCAATTTTTATCATTGTTTTTGATATCTATTGGATCTATCGAACCGTTTTTATCGCCTATTATTCAGTCGAAGGATATCATAGATTGAGAGAGGGCAAGGAAATTGATTGGTGGGAAAGATGCCAAAATATAATGCACGCTGAAAAATATGCGGATATGATTAAAGAGCGTATAAAGCAGATGCAAGAAGGACTCAAGGGCTGTGATAAGCAATGTTCATTTAGGGAAAAAGGAATCATCAAAAGAGAAATCAAACGCAGTCAAGCTTATTTGAAAGAAGTGGCTGAAATTGCAATATCATCTAAGAAATCAGAAGAGAATAAAATTTTGGATTGGCGAGAAATTGTGCATGTGGTAATGTTGCCGACAGCCAATGAGCCGGCGGAAATAATTGAGCCGGCACTTAAAGCGATTGCTGATGCAAATTTTCCCAATCATCAATTCATCATTCTCCTAGCCACAGAAGAACGGGAGCCGGAAAAGCAAAGACTAGAAAAAGTTAATTATCTGAAAAATAAATTTGCAGGAGTGTTTGGAGATTTTTTAGTCACGACTCATATCGTTAAGGATGATGAAATGAAAGCCAAGGGCTCAAACGCTACTTTTGCTGCCAACTATCTCAAAACCTATTTGGAAGAGAAGGGAGTGGACCTCAAGAAAGTTATCTTTTCCAATTTCGATTGTGATTCGGTCGCTCACCCTCAATATTTTGCCGCTCTCACTTATGAATATATTACTGATCCTAAACGCTTACAAAGGAGTTACCAGCCTCTCCCGATGTATCACAACAACTTATGGGACACAAATGCTTTTGTGCGAGTGATTGTGACTAGTTCCAGTTTTTGGCACATTTTTCAAAGCACGCGCGATGAAGGAATGGTAACTTTTTCTTCACATTCTGAACCTTTCGACACCCTTTGCAAAGTTGATTTTTGGCCACTCAATATGATTAGTGAAGACTCCATCATTTATTGGAAATGTTTTTCCTACTACAATGGAGACTATAAGGTAAAGCCGATTTATTTGCCGATTTCGCTGGATGCGGTTTTAGCGGAAACTTATTGGAAGACTATTAAAAATCAGTATAAGCAAAAAAGGCGCTGGGCTTATGGGATTGAAAATTTCCCGGTTATCATGCGAGCGATCGGTCCGAATAAAAAGATTTCTTTTGGGAAGAAAGTTAAGATTGCTTTTGAAATTCTGGAGGGTCACCACAGCTGGGCGACTGCTTCCGTCATTTTGGCCATTCTCGGATGGTTGCCACTCATTTTTGGCGGAGATCAATTTAATCAATCGGTGATTGCGCATAATCTACCTTTCATTACTCGATACTTAATGACTCTGGCCATGATGGGGCTTGTCATCTCAATGTCTTTGAGTTTTCTTTTAATGCCTCCCAGACCTAAAAAATATTCTCGTTGGAGGAACGTCTATATGCTTTTGCAATGGGCGTTAGTTCCAATTATTGCTCCATTTTTAGGTTCAATGCCATCGATTGAATCGCAAACCAGAATTATGTTAGGTAAATATTTTGGAGAATTTTGGGTCACAGATAAGATGAGGAAAAAGTAAAAACATTTAAAAAAATGCTAAAATATCTCACCCCATTCATTTATTCTTTTTCTATCACTGTCTTTTTAGCGTCAATTTCTGTTTGGGCTGCTAAAAAATTTCGCTGGAGAGGTAGGATGGGCAGTCGGCATATTCAGTCTCCGGGAGTTTCTCGGGTTGGCGGGTTAGTGATGATTACAGCTTTCAATGCTGCTATTTTTTTAAATAGGGATCTTTTTATTACTCCGGAATTGTACGGATTTTGTTTTGGTAGTCTGATAATTTTGGTTATTGGTTTTTTAGATGACCTCAAGGAACTTTTTTGGAAAATACAACTTTTCATCCAGATCGCTGTGGCGGTCTTAGTTTTTATTATGGGAATAAGGATTTTTTATGTTACTAATCCGCTAACTGGAGGCATCTTGCAACTTGATTCCGGTTGGGGCATCCTTTTTTCCGTAGCGTTGGTTATTTTTTGGATAACGCTCATTATGAACGCGATCAACTGGGCGGATGGTATTGATGGTCTCTCTGGCGGGATAGTGCTTATTACTTCAGTGGCTATTTTCGCCCTAAGTCTGCGCCCGGAAGTCAACCAGCCCCCGATTGCCATAATGTGCGCTGTTCTTATGGGAGCGGTCCTTGGATTTTTGATATTTAATTTCTATCCTTCGCGTATTATCGCCGGGACTTCCGGATCGATGTTTATGGGATTTTCTTTGGCGGTTTTGTCAATTTTTTCCGGGGCTAAGGTTGCCACTGCTCTTTTAGCTTTGACTGTGCCGGTGGTTGATTTTTTATGGGTCATTGGAGAAAGGATTAAAGAAAAAAAATCTATTTTTCTGCCCGATAAGAATCATTTACACTACAAATTGATGGAATTAGGTTGGTCACAAAAAAGAATTGTCCTGAGCTACTGGTTGGTGACAGCAGTCATCGCCGTAGTGGCGCTTAACACCCGCGCTGTGGGCAAGGGCGTTACTTTTCTCATTACTGCTATCATTATGGTTTTTATTCTAAGTTTTGTGAATAAAAAGATTTCAATCTTGAAAAGTCAAAAATAAGCAATAATATATGAAAAAAAACAAAACCTTATTTACTTTTGTTCTTATATTTTTTTTGATCGTCTTAGGTTTAATTGTCGCTTCTCCTTGGAAAATTATCAAAATCAATCATAAAATTTTCATCTCTGAATTGCCTAGAACTGAGGAGGAATATCAAAAGGGGCTAGGCGAGAGAGATTCTCTTTGCCCATCTTGCTCAATGCTTTTTATCTTCCCAAAATCTGGAGAATACGCTTTTTGGATGAAGGATATGCACTTCAATCTGGATATTATCTGGATAGCGGACGATAGGATTGTCTATATCAAAAAAGATTTTTCCGCGTCTTCTAAGGAAACTATTAACCCCGGAATTTTCGCGGATAAGGTTCTGGAAATAAGAGCTGGTCTCAGTGACAAGTACGACTTTAAATTAGGTGATAAAGTGAGCATATATTAATTTTTTTACATATAACAAAAACCCCGCTTGTTAACCAAGGGGGTTTTTGTTATTTAAAAAGGTAGTAATGATATACTGTTTAACTTTCAAATAAAGAACAGGAAGTCTCTCTTTCCTCAATAGGAAATGAATTTATGATTTTCAGGACAGAGAGGGAACTCGTAAAACATACTTATGTAGATTTTGCAGTTGGTTTGGAGTCAGAGTTTTGGATTGGGAAATGGCTGTTTTGATCAATTCCTTTGAAAACTCCACAGATGTTCCGACGTAAACTTTTTTGCCAAAATCGACATTCTTTCTCAGATAATCCTCGATGTAAATCTTATGTTCGGCGCTAATCGCTGAATCAGGATTCTTTTCGAGATAGTTCGCCAAAGCGGCACGAGCAAGATTAGTTACTCCATCACCTTTTTGAGCTGTTTGGACAAAAGAGATTTCCGTCTCTTGGCTAACGGCTGGGGTAGAAACATTATCCTTAGCAGGCACTTGACTTGTCGCATTGCTAGTCGATTGGTTTGATTGTCCAGCTTGATTTTTCTGATCAGTAGATTGATCAACTTGACCAGTAGTGTCAGGGGTAGCTTCATCGCTCATTATAATCGGTTCTTGTGAACCTGTCGGAGCTTGAGTTCTTTTTGAATAAGAATAGATACCTCCGGCAATCAAAATGACGACAAGAACGCTAATAATGATTCTCAGATTGTCCTGCAACCATTGCTTGGGTGTGTTTTCCTCTTTGTTTTCCTCGTTTTCTTTCTGATCATTGATTTCTTGGTTAAATTCCATAGGTTTCACCTTCCTTTCTATTTTTAGTTTAATTATTTGATTCAAGCCATTTTAGGCGTGAAAATTGTTAACGTGCTTTCGTTGAAGCTGTTCTTCTTCTAAATTTTAACGTCATACAGGGCAAGCGTCAACTAGACAAAGCGCTGTTTTAGGGCATAATTTAAGGAGAATTTTAAATTTTCAATTTTAAATTTAAAAACAAGTCACAATTTTTTAATTTTTAATGATTGATTTTTTAAAATAGTTTATGAAATTTTAAGATTAAAACTTTGTGGAATTTAATTTTGATGAAAATTTAAAATTTAAAATCGAAAAATTATTCTAGCTGAATGTGAAATAAAAATAAATATTTTTGAGTATATATTATATAGAAAAGTTTTTTTATTCTTTAATTTTTATTTTGTTGCCTGTGGATAACTTTTTTCTATTGCAAATAAAATTAAATGCTTTATAATTTAGATAGGCAAGAAAATATTTTTATCAAAAAATATTTCTACGCTTGAAACAAAAAAGGTCGAAACAAAATTTTAAATTAGAAAAATAAAAATAGAAAGGAGTGTGAATTAAAAAATGGCTACAAAGAAAAAAGTTACCAAGAAAAAAGTTGCTAAAAAAGTAACTAAGAAGAAGGTTGCTAAGAAAGTGACCAAAAAGAAGACCGTTAAAAAAACCACTAAGAAGAAGGCTACCAAGAAAAAGAAATAGTCTTTTCGGATAATTTTCTCTGACGAGAGTTGGAGATTTCTCGGATAAATTAAAAAATTTAATTGATACGAGGAAGTTTTTACCATTAAAAGTAAAAGCAAAGAAAAAACCGCTAACGAGCGGTTTTTTCTTTGCTTTTAGTGCGTTTAGAGGGCTTATTTTAAAAGGTAAAAGTAACCAAGCGCCATTTACCAGCTAAATCCTTTTGGAATTTGATCTTAGCCTTAGAGAAGTGCTTCTTTATAATTTTTTCTAGGGTTGGTTTTTGTTCAGGGCTGAACTCGAGGATAGTCGTTAACCCCACTAGCTTATTAGTTTCATGAGATCTCAGTATATTTATTTGCTTGAAAAGTTTTTCGTAGTGGGCAAGGCCGGCGTTGGCTGAGTACAAAGCAGACTTGGGTTCGAACTTTTTTACGGTGGGAGCAGTGGCGGAATAAATTTCTTGGGAGAGATAGGGGAGATTAGCCAAGAGTATCATCTTGGAATTTTTAATCTTGGGAGAAGCATTTTTTAAAAAATGTTCTAACAAATCGGATTGGAGAAATTTTATTTCATTGACATTATTTTTTTTGGCGTTGCGATGCGCGATGACGAGAGCTTCCTTAGAGATGTCGAGTCCAAAGAAAGACATCCGATGTCCCAAACGCATTTGAACATCGGATGTCCAAGTGGGGCGGATTTTTTTTGTCAAAGAAATTATGATGTTGCCACTGCCGGTGCCTACATCGATAATATTAGTACGTACCTCTCCTTCACTAAAGCTACAGTGGGCAAGCTTGTTACGTAGCATGCTACGTAACAACGCACCGGCTTCTTCTACTATCAGCTCGGTTTCCGGGCGGGGGATGAGGGTGGCAGGCGTTACCTCAAAATCCAGGCCATAGAACTCCTTGTGGCCAGTCAGGTAGGCGATAGGTTCGTGGTTTATTCTTCTTTTAGCCAAACTCTCGAACTTTTCTGCCTGACGCGCTGTTAATTTTTTTTCCGGATGCGCCAACACGAATTCCCGTGGTTTTTTAAGGGTGTGTGCCAAAAGTAGTTCGAGATCAAGATAATCGATTTTAGGGGAATATTTTTTTTGCAGGTCTTTTATTGTAATGGGCATATCTTTGACAATTATGTTTTTATAAAAAATTACAGAGTTAACTCTGTAATTAAAAAATATTTTGGTAGGGGAAAAATAGCGGACTGTCCGCTTACAATTCTAATTATTTTTGTTCTAGTAGCCTCTTTTGATTCTCTTGAATTAATGTGTTGGTGATCTCGTCCAGATTGCCTTCCAGGATGCTTTTAATGTTACTCCAAGACTCTTTGATGCGGTGGTCGGTGATGCGGTCTTGGGGGAAGTTATATGTGCGGATTTTTTCACTTCGGTCACCAGTCCCAATTTGGGATTTCCTGGCGTCGCCCAGTTCCTTGGCAACTTTTTCTTCTTGCGCTTGTAAGAGGCGAGAACGTAAAACTTTCATCGCTTTTTCTTTGTTTTTGATCTGAGATTTTTCATCTTGGCAACTCACAACAAGATTAGTGGGGAGGTGAGTTATGCGTACAGCTGATTTCGTCGTGTTAACAGATTGTCCGCCGGGGCCACTTGAGCAAAAGGTATCGATGCGCAAATCTTTGTCTTCAATTTTGAGTTCCACTTCTTCTGCTTGTGGCAAAACTGCCACGGTCACCGTGGAAGTTTGTACGCGCCCGTTTTTTTCCGTTTCCGGAATACGTTGCACGCGGTGCACACCGGACTCATATTTCATTTTGCCATACACTCCATTGCCGTTGATTTCAAAAACCGCTTCTTTATATCCTCCGATACCAATAATACTAGTGTTTAGCAAAGAAATTTGCCAAGATTCCTTTTCGGCAAATCTGGCATACATGCGGAAGATTTCTCCGGCAAAAAGCGCCGCCTCGTCTCCGCCGGCGCCGGCTCTAATTTCCACAATCACCCCTTTGTTATCATTGGGGTCTTTCGGAATAAGCAGAAGTTCCAATTCTTTAGCCAGAATTTCTTTTTTGGGAGCCAGAGTCACATTTTCTTCCATGGCCATTTGTTTCATTTCGGGGTCTTCTTCGACCGCATTAACCATATAGGCATTTTCTTCCATGGCTTTTTCCACTTCTTCAAATTCTTCAATTTTGGCCACGGTTTCATCTAATTCCGCTTTTCTTTGGCTAAGGCCTGTCATTTTTGGAGTATCCTTAAAATTCTCAGCATCATTAAGCTGGGCTAGAATTTCGGCGTATTCTTTTTGGATGGCTTCAATTTGATCTTTCATAATAGTCCTTACGAATAGTAGTTTAATATTGGGATTTATGGTAAAATAAACCTATAAAAACCGTATATCTAGTCTATACTAGAATTGTCTTATACGCAATAATGTAATATTTTAAATGACAAATCCAACTTTTTAGTCTAGTATTAAAGCAAGGAGATTTCCTTGTTTTTAAGTAAGTGTTTAAAAGTCTGAAAAAAATATGCGTATTGCTATGTTTTCTGACAATTTTTATCCGGAAATGAGTGGGATTTCGGATTCTATTATCGAAGTGGCAAAAGAATTGGCCGGGCTTGGTCATCAAGTGGATATTTATGCTGCCAAATATGCCAAGAAGGATTTTGCCACTTATAAGGTGCCTTTTCAGGAGATAGATCTGGGAGAAAATGTTAGTGTCTATCGTTTTTTCGCTTTTCCTTATCCGGCCCCAACTAATCAGGGTCGCATGGTAGTACCGACTTTTTTGCGCTGGCTCAAAGTGAAAAAAAATCGACCGGATGTCATTCATGTACACGATTGTTTTGGTGTGGGCGTGGAGGGCGTGGTTTCCAGCTGTTTTTTGAAAGTTCCCTTAGTAGGAACTAATCACACTCCGATTACAGAATTTTTGAAATATGCTCCGGTGCAAAGCAAATTGATTGACAAGGCAATGCTCGGCTATGTTTCTTTTTTTTATAACAAATGTTCTTTTGTCAGCGCACCGTGCGGAGCCATTTTCACCGAGATGGAAGCGCACAACTTCAAAAAAAATCATCGGGTCATTTCCAATCCAATTGATTTAAAAAATTTTTATCCAGCGACTGAAAATGAAAGAGAGAAGATTAAAAAAGAATTTGGCCTCTCTGATTTTACCGTGCTCTACACCGGACGCTTGGGAGTGGAAAAGCACATTGATGTTATCATCCGTGCTATCGCTTCGGCTAAGGAAAAAGTGCCGGAGATAAATTTTGCTATTACCGGCCACGGCGCGGCGGAAAAAGACTTAAAAAAATTAGCTAAAGAATTAGGAATAGAGAATCAGGTGAAATTCTTTGGAACTCTGCCCATGGAATCTCATGCTCGGATTTACAGGGCAGTGGAAATGTTTGCTATTGCGAGCACAGCCGAGATGCAAAGTTTGAGTTTAATGAAAGCTTTTGCCACAGGCATTCCGGCAATCGGAGTGAACGCCTGGGCTTTGCCGGAATATATCAACGAGAAAAATGGATTCATCGTGGAACCGGGAGACGAAAAGGGGATGGCGGAGAAAATTATTTACCTTTATAATAATAAGGAGAAGCGCCTAGCTTTAGGGCAGGGTGGCTTAGAAATGGTTAGAAATTTTTCTCCGGCGCAAATTGCTTCCAAATGGGAAGAAATTTATAAAGGGGTTATTAAAAAATAACAATATGAAACTCACCTTTGCTATTCCGGCCTATAATGAAGAAAAGCAAATTGGAGGATGTTTGGAATCCGTCCTAAGAGAAATCCATGGCAAAAATTACGACATTGAAATTATTGTTGTGAATAATGCCAGTACGGACAGAACTAGAGAGGTAGCGGAAAAATTCTCTGGGGTGCGCGTGGTGGACGAGATGAAAAAGGGATTAGTTTCAGCTAGGAAGGCCGGACTCGAGGCTTCAACGGGAGATTTGATTGCTAATATCGATGCGGATACTAGACTCCCTGCGGGGTGGGTGGATAAGGTTTTTCACGAATTTGAGAAAAACAAACAGTTAGTGGCTTTGAGTGGTCCCTATATCTATTACGACTTGCCATTTTTGACCGGGATATTTGTGAAAATTTTTTATTTCTTTGGTTATCTGACCTATCTATTTAATCATTTTATCTCACATCACGGGGCAATGCTACAAGGCGGAAACTTTATCGTGAAACGAGAGGCAATGGAAAAGATTGGTGGATATGATCCTAAAATTGAATTTTATGGAGAGGACACTGATATCGCTAAAAGAATTCAAAAAGTTGGGCGAGTAAAATTCACCTTTAATTTACCGATGTACACTTCCGGACGTCGATTGGCTAAGGAGGGCATCATTATAACCGCGGTTCGTTATACTATTAATTACTTCTGGGTTACTGTTTTCAGAAAGCCATTTTCAAAAAGCTATAAGGATATTCGGGAATAAGAAATATGGGAAAAATAATTGAAAAATATAAACATCATTGGCAAAAAGAGGGCTTTCGATGGGCTGTTTTTTCCAGTTTATTTTTTTAGTCCTCAGTCTTTTTATACAACATTTCGCGACTGAATATGCTGATATGAGCGTGAGTCATTATGTGCATGACATTCTTCTGGATAATTTGCCAATTATGCGGGTGGATGATGTTTTGAATTATGGTGTGCAAATTTTCACACTATTCATCATAGGCTGTATAATTATTGAACCGAAGAGGATCCCTTTTATTTTTAAAAGCCTGGCTCTTTTTTTCCTAATCCGAGCTGCCTTCATCCCACTAACTCATCTGGGACCCTCTCCTCTCATGGCGCCCATCGACCAAAGTGACCTTTTGGCTAACTTAGTTATGGGGAATGATTTCTTTTTTAGCGGACACACTGGCACACCCTTTTTGCTGGCACTCATTTTTTGGGATGAGAAATTCATAAGATATGTTTCACTGACAGCCTCTTTTGTTTTTGGAAGTGCGGTCCTTCTCGGACAATTACATTATTCTATCGATGTTTTTGCTGCTTTTTTCATCACGTATGCTATTTTTAGTATCGCTGTCAAAATATTTCCTAAAGAATATAAACTTTTTAAAGAATGAAAACTGAAAAATCAAAAATTCATTTTGTCCTCGTATCCGGCTTTTCTTCTGATAATCAGGAAGTGCTTGGTTTGAAAGATATTTTAGAAGAAAGAGGTTATGGCGCCAGCGCTATCAGTTTTTATGGACCCGGCACTAGAAATGATTTTACGCAACTGACTGAGAAAGAATGTTTAGAGGGCATAGCCAAAGAAATAGCCGATATTTCCGGAAGGGCGGAACAGGTTTTTGGCATTGGGATAAGCCTGGGTGGAGCGCTTCTCTTGGAACACGCCAAGGAAAATTCCAATTTGGACGGTATCGTGAGTATCGGAACTCCCTTTCGTTTGAAAAATAGGCGACTGATAATTTTTGGCAAAAAAATCTTGCCGGCCGTCTATCCTTTGTGGCGCAGGTTGCAAAAAATTGAAGTTTTGAGACTTTGGCCACTGGGCGCAGCCAGGGTGATGATAAATTATATGGAAGAAAGATTTTTGCGGGATTTGGAAAAAATTAACACTCCGGTTCTTTTTTTACATAGTCGCAAAGACGGCGTGACAGATCATCTCGCACTGGAAGAATATTTGCCCAAAATAGCCAGTGTGAAAAAGAAAATCATTTTTTTTAAAAATGGGAACCATGTTATAAACTATAACCCGCTAATTGCCCAGGAGGCTTTTGATTTTTTCAGTTTGGAGGAAGAAAAGAAGGAGAAATCTTCGGAGGCAAAACCTGCCCTAGCTAAAGTAGAAAATCAGCTTGAGTTGGAAAAGATAAAATATGAATAGAGATTCAAAAATAGAAAGTCATGATAATGAGCTGATAAAAAAATCTATTGGGGGAGATAATCTTGCCTTTGAGCAGTTATTGGGAAAATATTTGAAACCGATTTATGGTTTTCTTTATACTCTGATAAGAGACTCAACCCAGGTGGATGATGTGGCCCAGGAAACTTTCATCAAGGCTTGGAAAAATTTATCCAAGTTTGATCGAAAGCGAAGTTTTAAGACTTGGCTTTTTGCTATTGCTAAAAACAGTGCTTTGGATTATTTAAAGAAGAAAAAAAGTTTGCCCTTCTCTTTTTTTGAAGACGCGGAGGGTAATAGTAGCTTAGAAGAAAAAACTGCGGATGATATGCTAGGAAATGAAATTTTAGAAAAAGCAGACTTAGCCAAGGAAATAGAGCAGAAATTGGAACTTCTCTCTGAGGATTATAAAACTATCCTAGATCTTCGCTATAAGGAGGATTTTTCACTCTCAGAAATCGCTGAAATTTTAGATCGACCATATAACACCGTTAAAGCCTATCATGCTAGAGCGCTAACTAAACTCAAACAAGTCATTTTGGATGAATAATGTGTCTGAAAGGGGAGTTGTATCGTATATATAAGTATGCAAACGAATTTACACCAAATATTTAAAGAAATGAGTGTTCCTGAGCCTAAAAAAGAGCTTGGAGCTTTAATTTTGGCTAAAATAGAGTTTTTACAAAAAAAACAACTCGGAAGAAAATTAGTCGCGATACGCTTGAGTCTGGCTGGGTCAGTGGGTGCTTTTATTTGGGCGGTCTTGGCTTATGGTAAAACTTTCTTGCAATCTGATTTTTGGGTTCTCCTACAGTTACTCCTCACTGATGCTTCTGCGGTTTTGAAAAATTGGAACGATTTTCTTTTTTCGCTTCTGGAAACTTTTCCTGTGGTTAGTGCCACTATTATGCTCGTTCCCATTCTATTTATCTTAATATCATTTTCTACTTATTTTAAATTGACATATTTAAATCATCGCAATCGTTATAATTATATTTAAACATAATTAAAATTTATGAATGAAATTATTAAATCAAATTGGTTCAAAATTGCTGCTGTCGTTGTCGCCTCAATTTTAATAGTGCTTTTAAGTTTTGCAGTAGGGGTAATGGTTGGCTCAAAAAAAGCACTCTTTTCTTGCAATTGGGGAAAAAACTATGAAAGGAATTTCGTAGGAGAGCGACCTCCTTTTGGACAGCCGGGTTCAATAGATCCAATGATGCGTGGTTTTGAGGGTAAGGATTTTCGTAATGCGCATGGAGTGGCTGGAAAGATAGTTTCTGTGGCGGAGGATAAGTTGGTTATTAAAGATAGAGAGGGTAAGGAAAATACGGTAGCAGTGACTGATAAAACCATCATTAAGAAAAATAGGATGGACAACCTAAAGCTGAGCGATTTGAAAAATGATGATGAAGTGGTGGTAATGGGCAAGCCGGACGGCAATGGAACAATAGAAGCTGATCTTATTCGAGTCTTCAATGTTTCTGCTCCTAATAATAACAACCAACTCACCCAGCCGAGTAACAATCAGTCTACTGTCCCAAGCGATAATCAACCGATTCAAAATAATAATCAATAATTATGAAAAAGAAACGCTATATCTATCTGGCAATCGCAATTGTTCTTATCGCTGGTATTTACTATTGGTATAAAAAAAGTCATTCAACTACGAGTCAAGTTAAATATCGTACTGAAGTTGCTACAAAAGGAACATTGGTTTCTTCTATCTCAGCTTCTGGCAATGTTATAGTAGATGAAAGTGCAACAGTTGATCCTGACATTACTGGTACAGTGGCTAATTTGGCTGTCAGCGTAGGAGACCAAGTCAAAAAAGGACAATTTCTTTTTAATATTGTAAATGATCAACTTGGTATTAGTTCCAGTCAAGCTTCGGCTTCATATAAAAACGCCCAAGCTTCACTTGTAAGTGCCAAGGCAGGGATCAATTCAGCAGAGGCTTCTTTGAAAGCACTTGGAAATAACAAGACTTCTACACACGATGATACACTAGCAGCTGAGAAAAAAATTGAAGCGGCTAAGATTTCCAAGGATGCTTCAGAACAAAACGTAGCTAATGCTCTGGCGAGTTTAAATTATGCTAGTCAGCAGGCCGCTAAAAGAACCGTAAATTCTCCAATCGATGGGACAGTTAATGAAGTGAATATTAAAAATGGAGACGATTTGAGTCGTGTTTCCGGGTCTGGTAGCAATGCTCAGGCGCCAATTATCGTGGGGGATATGGGGACATTAAAAACTCAGGTACAGGTCAATGAAGTGGATATCTCTAATGTGCAAATAGGACAGAGAGTCACTTTAACTTTTGATGCTTTGTCGGATTTTACCGCTACTGGAAAAGTGGAAGCGATGGATTCTTTGGGCACAATAAGCTCGGGCGTGGTGACTTATGATGTAACCATCAGCTTTGATGAGATAAGTGACAAAATAAAGCCCGGGATGAGTGCTACAGTTGCCATTATTACTACTACCAAAGCGGATGCTCTTATCGTGCCAAGTAGTGCGGTTAAAACTCAAAGTGGGCAATCTTACGTGCAAATTTTGAAAAATGGCGCACCTGTGCAAACTGAAGTTCAAATAGGAGAGTCTAATGGAACCGATACGGAAATTACCAGTGGGGTGAGCGTGGGAGATGAAGTGGTGACGCAAACCATAACTAGTGGTGCAACTACGTCTTCCAGTAGTTCATCCAGTGGTGGCAGTGCTGTAAGAATTCCGGGTCTTGGTGGAGGAGGGCGAGGTTAGTTTAACTGGAAATGTTATAAAATTTTATGATTGAGTGTCAAAATTTAGTCAAAGCCTATATCAATGGAGACGTGGAAACCCAAGCTTTAAAAGGAGTTTCTTTTAAGATTGACGAGGGTGAATTCGTGGCCATTATCGGCCCTTCAGGAAGCGGAAAATCAACCCTGATGCATATCTTAGGCGCGCTTGATACTCCGACTTCCGGGAAATATTTTTTAGATGGATCTGAAGTTTCCAGCTTGGATGACGACGAATTGTCGGATATCCGTCGGAATAAGATTGGTTTTGTTTTTCAATCTTTCAATCTTTTACCGCGCACAACAGTTCTACGAAATGTAATGTTGCCTCTTCTTTATTCTGAGACTTCAGAAGATGAACGTAACGCCAGAGCGCTTGAATGTTTGAAGTATGCTGGAATGGATGAACGTAGAATTAATAATCTTTCCAATCAATTGTCTGGTGGTCAGATGCAAAGAGTGGCGATCGCGCGTTCTCTTATTAATAATCCGGCGATTATTTTAGCGGATGAGCCGACAGGAAACCTGGACACGAAGACTAGCCATGTCGTGATGAAAACTTTCCAGGATCTTAACGCTAAAGGACACACCATTATTCTGATTACGCACGAAGAAGAAATTGCTAATTTTGCCAAAAGAGTTATTTTAATTCGAGATGGATTAATTGAGAGCGATAAGAGGAAATAAATAAAATTATTTAAGAATATGTTAAAAGATTTATTAAAAGAAACTCTTTGGTCTCTCACGGGCAACAAGATTCGCTCATCGCTTACGATGCTCGGAATTGTGATTGGAATTGCTTCGGTCATCGCGATGGTCGCCATCGGGCAAGGGGCGCAAAATTCCATTGCTTCTAGTATTGAATCTATTGGATCAAATCTGATTATTATTATGCCAGGAGCGGCGAGTGGCAGTGGAATTAGCCAAGGAAGAGGTAGTGCCGAAACACTCACGATGGAGGATGTTTCCGCTATAAGTACCCAAGTGCCGGATATTAAAGCGGTGGCTCCGGAAGTTTCTCGCAGTTATCAATTGACGGCCGGAGGCAATAATACTAAAACTCAAGTGGTTGGAACGTTACCAACCTATACTGAAGTGCGTAATATTGAAGTTGACTTAGGTTCATTTTTTAGCGAACAGCAAGTCCAATCGTCTGCCAAGGTGGCGGTTCTTGGGCCAACAGCTAGAGACGACCTATTTGGCGCGGACGCTAATCCAGTCGGGCAAGCAGTGCGGGTGAATGGTATAAGTTTTAATGTGGTTGGCGTTACTGCTTCTAAGGGTGGTTCAGGCTTTAACAATCCGGATGATTATGTCTATATTCCCATTACCACCGACCAACATTATCTATCTGGGAATAATTATGTCTCTGACATTAGTGCGGCGGCCACTTCGGCCGACACAATTTCTGCGGCGCAACAAGAAGTGACCGATTTACTTCTTAGCCGTCATAAAATAACCGATCCGACTCAGGCTGATTTTAGTATCCTTAATCAAGCCGATATTATTTCCACCGCTTCGAGTGTCACTGGCACTTTCACAATACTTCTAGCTTCCATTGCTGGCATCTCACTTTTGGTGGGTGGAATTGGGATTATGAATATGATGCTTACTACCGTGACTGAAAGGACGCGTGAAATTGGTCTGCGAAAAGCAGTGGGGATTCGCAAAATTTATATCAACTTGCAATTTCTGGCTGAAGCGGTCGTTCTGACTTTTCTAGGTGGATTTATCGGAATTATTCTGGGTTGGTTAGCTTCGATGTTGGCTTCAAAATTTTTAAGTCTAAATACATCAGTGTCAATTTCATCTGTACTTTTGGCTTTCGGAGTTTCCGCCGGCATTGGAATTATTTTCGGTTTTTATCCAGCGCGTCGCGCAGCGGCGCTGAGTCCGATTGAAGCGTTACGTTATGAATAAATTTAATTATTAATAATAAAAAAATGAACAACAAAATTATCGCAACTATTGTTGCAGTTGCTATCGCAGGGGGAGGTATCGGATTTTATAGTGGTACTATGTATCAGAGAAAAGCCCTAATGGCTTCTGAAGGACAAAGTAAGGGGATGGGTAACTTTGCGGGTCGAAGTAATGGTCAAGCACAGACCGGGAGTGCGAAATCAAATGGCGCCAGAACCGCTAATGGCGGAATTGTTTCGGGCCAAGTTACAGCCAAAGATGACAAAAGTATCACGATTAAAGATAGAACAGGCAGTTCTAAGATTGTGCTTTATTCCGGCTCAACCACTGTCGGAAAAACAGTCGACGGTTCAGCCAGCGATCTTTCTACCGGAGAAAACGTGATGGTTAACGGCACGGACAACTCAGATGGATCGGTCACCGCGGAAAACATTCAAATCATACCAGACACACCACAAGGTGGAGGAGGCCGGGCAGTTAATGTGACAAATTAGAAAGAAGTTTGCTTCAGAAGATTAATCTCATTAATAAAAAGGTATCTTTAAAGATACCTTTTTAGATACTCGAAAATTATCTTGTAAAAAAACTAAAATAGCTTATAATTAAAGTACGAAAAAAAAGAGGACATCTTACTTATCGAAAGTAGTGTCCGGTTTGATCTTTAAAAATAAAATAGACTTTGTACATTTAGGAAGTATTATCAAAAATAAACTTGAAAAGAGGAGAATGAGATGAAAAGATTTGTAGGAATGATAGCTTTGATGTTGGCAGTATTTATGATGTCTTTTGCACAAACTGTTTCAGTCCAGGCGGATTGTGTGGCTGGGGATACGACTGCGCCGGCTAAAGTAACCAACTTACAGCCTAATGCAGTCGCAGCAAGTAGCATTATTTACTCATTTACCTTGCCGTCAGACGCAAGTACTTTGCAGTCGGTTGACCTTCGCTACAGTACAGCGCCTATAACAGCGCGTAATTGGGCGTCGGCCACGCAAGCTACTGGTGAGCCGGCCCCAGGCGTTTCAGGCGCAACTCAAGTTGCAAGTTTGTCTGGTCTATCGCCCAGCACTACTTATTATGCTGCGCTTACGGTTAGCGATAGTTGCGGAAAGGTGAGCGTCGTGTCTAATGTGGCCAGCTTTACTATGTTGGCCACTCCACCCATTAAAGATGAAGTGTTGACTTTTTCCTGGACTAAAAATACTGATGGAGTAACAACCGGCTATAACATATATTATGGCTCTGCGTCTGGTAAATATGATTATGTTGCTAAAGTAGGAGATGTTAATATGAGCAATTTAATCATTGCTTGTAGCTCAGGAAAAGAGTTTTTCTTCGCTGCCACTGCCTATAGCAGTACAAACGAAGAAAGCGATTATACTCCAGAGGTGCCATACACTTGCCCATAAAATGTTATTTATGTAAGAGTAGACGCAAAGGGACTTTCCAGATTCTTGGAAGGGCCCTTTTTTTATTTTTATTTTTTAAAATTGTAAATTAATACAGGATGTGGTATGCTTTTAATGATAAACAAAGGGGAATGATTCAATAATTAAAATTATAGCAATGAACAAAAAATTTATAATACAAAAAAGCATTTTGATTGTTTTTATGATGACTTTCATTTGCTCAGGATTTTTAAGTCCTGTGGCAATTGCCGCTCAAGACACCTGGGAAACAGTAACACCAAGCGGTTTTTCAGGGACGGTGAATAAGGTTGCTTCTTTCGGTGATTATGTTTATGTGGGAACCTCTCAAGGCGTTTATAAAAGTGTTGATCGGGGAGATAACTGGACGCAGATGAACACTGGACTTACTAATTTAAATGTTACAGCGATTGCTATTGGATGGGTGCTTGATCAAGAAACTTTCGAATATATTGGTGATAGTAATACAGATGTATATGTGGCAACTTCGGGAGGAATTTTTAAATCAACTTTGGGAGGAAATACCTGGTCGGCGGTGAATAATGGTCTCGCTCAAACTAATATAATAGATCTAACCATTGATCAATTTAATGCCGGCTATGGCTCTGCTTCCAGTTTATATGCCGTCGCAACTGGCGCCGGGAACATCTATCGCAGTGATGACGGCGGAGACAGTTGGTCTTTACAAAACACCGGTATTGCCGGAGAGAATATTAAAGCTATCATTACTGAGTCGACTTCTGACTATGTTAGTGGTAATATTCTTGCCATAACCGTTTCTAATAAGGTTTATGCCAGTACAGTTTTTTCCGCTGATAGTGCTACGGATGAAAGTTGGACGGAGAAATATACCGCCAGTGGTGTTTTAAATGAAATAGAGGTATTAAATCCGTTTCCTGGGAGTGAGTTTTTGGCGACTGCCGGAGGAATTCTACGCTCCGATGACGCTGGAGACAACTGGAATGCGAAAAATACCGGAGTGGACGACTTACGGATAAATTCAATCGCTTCAGATTATTTAGATGCGACAATCTTATACGCCGGCGGATATGATGGGGTATACAAAAGTGTTAATGGTGACGGTGCTGCTAGCTGGACGAAAGCTAATTTGGGTATTGGCAGTGTTAATGTGAAAAAAATAGTTACTAATCCGACAACTTCCACCCTAGTCTATGCTGTTACTGATAATGCTGTTTTCCGGCTTGATTTATCTGACTCGGGCATTATCCCCGTAGCGAGTGATTTTACCGCGCCGGCTGCTATTGACGATTTATCCGGCAACGGCGTTACTGCAAACTCAGTCGGATTAAATTGGAGTGCGCCTGGCGATGACGGCTCAACTGGAACAGCCACTGCGTATGATATAAGATATTCAAACAATTCTATTGATGAAAGTAATTGGGATCAGACAACGCCACTTTCAGGTGAGCCAGCCCCTCAGGTAGCAGGAACTTTACAAAATATGACTGTAACCGGGCTTACGCCTAATACGCAATATTATTTTGCGATGAAGACTGCCGATGAAGCGTCTAATATTTCGCCAATTTCAACCATTTTAGGTGTGCATACTACTCCCGCTTCTGTTGGTCTTGGAGATGTGGATAATTCAGGAACTATTAATACTGCCGATGCGCTTCTTACTTTGCGTAACTCTGTCGGTCTTTCTATGACAAGCACTGCTTGGCAAGTTGGTGCCAATACTGGCGACGTCAATTGTGATGGAACTTCCAATTCTGCGGATGCGCTTTTAATCTTACGATATTCTGTGGGATTAGTTATGGGAAGTACAGCTTGGTGTGTGGTTTAAAAAATAGAGTTTGCCTTAGTGGTAAATTTAAAGAAAAATTATGGAATTTCCAATTAGAATCAATAAATATTTGGCTCAAGAAAAAGTGGCGTCGAGGCGTGAGGCGGATGAACTCATTCGTACTGGCAAAGTGAAAATTAATGGTAAGGCGGCCAAATTGGGTGATATGGTGGGAGAAGATGATAAGGTCACTTTTACCAATAATAAAAAATTTGTCTATTATGCCCTGAATAAACCTCGAGGCCTGGTGACGCATAGTCCGCAAAAAGGGGAGAAAGGCATCTTGGAAACTATTAAATTTCCGGAAAAAGTTTTTCCCTTGGGGCGACTTGACAAAGATTCTCGGGGACTTCTCATTCTCACTAATGACGGCAGAATGACGGATAAACTCTTGAACCCTGATTATGAACATGAGAAAAAATATATGGTGGAAGTGCATAAACCCATTAATCGGGAATTTATCATTCGGATGGGGGACGGCGTGAAACTGGACGATGGGTATCGTACTAAGAAATGCTTGGTCAAAAAAGAAGCCTCACAATTTTTTTCTATCGTTTTGACCGAAGGCAAGAAGCGCCAAATCAGACGGATGTGTTCTTCTCTCAATTATCACGTAGAAGATTTGAATCGAGTGAGAATTATGAATATTCAACTGGGAGATTTGTCAGAAGGAAATTATCGTCCAATTCAAAAAGATGAGTTGAAAAAATTTCTAGAAGCTTTGGGGCTTTGATTTTTTGTCGTAGAAAATGAAGCCATTAAGGCTTTGGAACATAACATAACTACGCAATATAAAAAGTATTTAGGCGCATAGAATATTTTATGAAAAATGTTTATAAGATAATATTAGGCGTGTTCCTCTTGGGAGGTATTTTTTTTGCAGGAATTTATACCTATGCTTTTTCTGGCGCGTTTTTGTTGCAACCGGGCTCAGAAATGCAGGCGGACAATTTTTCCTTAGAAAGTCCTTTTGTGGTTAATTTTCCGAAACCCATTGATGCGAAGTATTATAAAAATAATATTAACTTGACTCCTAAGGTTCCCATGGCGATTGTGTTAGACAGCTCCTTAACTAAGCTGACTATTACCCCGAAAACAGCCTGGCAAGTGAACACGAGTTATCAGATTAATATTCCTCAAGGCCGAGCTATGAACTTTATGCCCATTGAGTCGAAAATACTTAATTTTAAAACCATCGATTATCCAAAAGTGGTTGGAGTTGTGCCGGAAAAAGACGCTACGGATGTGAGGCTTGATATTGAGGATCCAATAGTAGTGAATTTCGACAAATCCACCGAAGATTTTTTCATTGATTTCCGGCTTACTCCCAATGTTGAGATAAAATATACAAATAATGAAGACAAAACCCAATTCAGTCTTCTCCCGAGCATAGCTTTAGCCGATGAAACTATTTACACTTTGAAAATCTTTGCCAAGGCTAAAAATGCACCTGATTTGGAATATAGTCAGATATATGAAACTAATTTTAAAACTCTGGCCTCGGCTCCAAAAACTTGGGCGCAAAATTTGACCGAAAGAGTAGAGCAGGCAAAAATTTTTACCCAAGCCAAGATTCGAATGGGAAAATATATTGATGTGAATTTGTCCACTCAAATTATGACTACTTTTGAAAATGGTAAATTGCTTGATGCCTATTTGGTTTCTTCTGGGAAAAAGGGATTGGACACGCCCAAAGGCACTCATCAAATTTATAACAAATCTCCGCGCGCTTGGTCAAAGGCTTACGGGCTCTATATGCCATATTGGATGGCGATTGCTCCGAGTGGAAAATTTGGCATCCATGAATTGCCTGAATGGCCGGGCGGTTACAAAGAAGGACAAAATCACTTAGGCATTCCGGTTTCGCATGGTTGCGTACGGTTGGGAGTCGGGCCGGCTGAAACGGTTTATAATTGGGCGGAAATTGGAACACCAGTTGTCGTTTATTAGTAGATTAAAAAGAAATAGGTATTAAAATAGGTATTTAAATAGGTATGATGGGAAAAACGCGAACTTTGACAGGGCGTGTTTTTTAAGGTAAACTTAGAGGGATAAAATAAAAAATAAAGCATTAAGGGGAAAATAAACATTCTTGAAAGAGAATATGTTTTTTTTGTTTAGATAAAAATGGCAATGGCAAATATTAAAAAAAGTTTACAAAGTTTGATGGGAAAATTTTTTAGTAATTTTTCCAATGATATTGGCATTGATTTAGGCACGGCTAACACGTTGGTCTATGTTAAAGGTCGAGGCATCATAATTAACGAACCGTCTGTAGTGGCGGTGAACAAGAAAACCGGGCAAGTTTTAGCTATTGGCAAAGAGGCGAAAAGGATGGTAGGAAAAACTCCAAGTCATATTGTGGCCACGCGTCCATTGGTGGACGGTGTAGTGAGTGATTTTGAGATTACGGAAAAAATGCTCAAGTACTTTATTGATAAAGTGCATACCGGACGTTTCAATTTTTTTTCTCGTCCGCGAGTAGTGATTGGTATTCCGTCTGACGTGACGGAAGTGGAAAAGCGAGCAGTGATTGATGCGGCGATGAGTGCCGGCGCGCGCGAAGCCTATTTAATTGATGAGCCGATGGCGGCGGCTATCGGAGCCAGACTTCCAGTGCAAGACGCGGCTGGAAATATGGTGGTGGATATTGGTGGCGGAACCACTGACATCGCCGTTATTTCTTTGGGCGGAATTGTGGTGTCTCGTAATTTACGGATTGCCGGAGACGAAATGAATGAAGACATCATCCGTTATTGTCGAGATGAGTTTAACCTTCTTATTGGAGAAAAAACAGCGGAAGATGTTAAAATTGCTATTGGGAGCGCGTGTCCGCAAGAAAAAAAGATGCAACTCACGGTGCGGGGACGTGATTTAGTAACGGGACTTCCTAAGGAAATTATTATTACTGACGAACAGGCGCGAGAAGCATTGTCGCGTTCAATTCGTATTATTGTTAATAGCATTAAAACGGCAGTGGAAGAAACTCCTCCGGAACTAATTTCTGATATTATGCAACGCGGAATTATCTTGGCGGGTGGTGGGAGTATGATTCGAGGCCTGGATAAGCTAGTGGCTGATCAGACAGAAATGCCGGTACTAATGATGGAAGATCCTCTCACTGCTGTGGTGCGAGGGACGGGCATTGTCCTGGAAGATATTGAAACGTTGAGTGAAGTTTTGATTGAGAACCAACATGAAAAATCCTTCAGATAAATATTTTAAATTTATAGCAGGACTGGTATTTTTATTAGTGCTTGTTTTTTTAAATCCCAAAAATATTTTCAATCCGGTGCGTGGAATTTTTTTGGGGATGGCCTATCCTTTCCAAAAAACTTTCTATCTGACAAGCGAAAAGACGGGTGATATTTTTTCTCTTTTTTCTTCCATTTCAAATTTGAAGAGTGAAAATGGAAATTTATTGCGGGAAAACAATACACTTTCAGCGCGGATTGCAGAGTTAGCGGGGCAAAAAAAAGAAAATGAGGACTTAAGAAAAGAACTGCAACTTACTCCCAGAAAAGATTTTCAACTGGAAGCCATGACAGTGATTGCTCAAGATTCTAATGGCCTGGGTAGTTGGATTATGACTGATAAAGGAAAAAACTCCGGGATAGAAACAGGCATGCCGGTCATTGTCTATGACGGGATTTTGGTTGGAAAAGTGAGTGAGGTTTATGCTAATAGTTCAAAGATAAATCTCTTAACTGATTCAGCCAGCTCAATCAATGCTAATGATTTAGCCACCGGCGCTAAAGGAATTTTAATGGGGGAATATGGTTTGGGAATTGCGCTGAATATGGTGGCTCAGACGGAGGTTTTAAATGAAGGAGATGATATTGTTACCTCAGGTCTCGGAGAAACTATCCCTAAGGGTTTTTTAATTGGTAAAGTGGCACAGGTTAAAAGTACTCCTGATAAATTGTTTCAGCAGGCACTTATCACTCCAAGAGTAAAATATTCTGAATTGGACACGGTTTTTGCTGTGAAGCGCTCTCTTTAAGATATATTTTATGTTATATCAAAATATTTTGACTATTAGTTTTATTTTTTTGGCGGCGGTGACTAAAATTTCACTTTTCCCGGAAATTTTTCCCGGGCATATCGCACCAGATATCCTTTTAATCTTGATTATTATTTGGTCGACGCATAAAACTTTTGAAAGTTTTTGGCTTTGGGCAGTTTTCGCCGGGCTCATTTTGGACGCTGTTTCTTTGGAAAGAATTGGGGTGAATGCCATCTCTTTTCTAGTGATTTCTTTCGGAGTTGATTTTTTATCCAGGCGCTTTTTCATTAGTCAAAGAAGAGGAATGTTTTTTTGGACAGCTGGTTTGGTGTGCGCGGGAGTGATAACGAATTATTTCTTAGTCGGAGGAATTCATCTCGCCTCTGGCAATTTAAGTGCCCAATTTTTTTCTTGGCACGATTTATTTTTTGAACTTTTAAATAATCTGATTGTTTTTTCCCTTATTTATCTGCCTGTTACTAATTTCAAAAGTATTTTTCCGATTGAAAAAAGTAGGCTAACTGTAAAATAAATATGTTTAAAAATTTTTTTAGTAAAAATAGAATAAATCAAAGCGGAGAAATTGAGGATTCAATTATGACGGTCACCCAAGAAGAGAAAGACCAAATTGAAATGCCTTTTGAAAGAAGAACGCTTTCTTTTTTTTGGTATTTCATTATACTTTCGATTTTTGGTTTAGCTTCCAGAGTCTTTTATTTGGATTTTTTTCAAGGAAATTACTACGCTCAAATTTCTAAAGGAAACAGCACTCGTTCCGTGATTATTAAAGCGCCTCGTGGAATTATTTTTGATAAATATGGCAAGATTTTGGTGCGCAACATCCCCAGTATTGACGCCGTGGTTGTTCCCGGATATTTACCGAGCGGAATAGAAAAGCAAAAAGAGGTGGCCGATTCTTTGGCGAATATCTTAGAAATGAATTCCGGCAATGTAGAAGCGATGTTGGAAAGTCAAAATATGAAGCTTCTCAACCCGGTCCTGCTTAAGGAAAACATTTCTCAGGACCAAGCGCTTATTATCGCTGAAAAGAAAAGTGAATTCCCCGGCATTGAGCTGGAAGAAACAGCTATTCGTCAATATGAAAACGGGGAAATTTTTTCGGGAGTTGTTGGATACGATGGAAAAATTA
>JBBREE010000011.1:0-31206 GCA_038203255.1 Candidatus Moraniibacteriota bacterium
TTGATACTTCTTTGAACACGGAATATCTGGTTCCTAAATTTTGCATCTTTTAATAATTAGCGGTGTGCATAATTTTCTCTCACTAATTTTTCCTGAGTCCATGTCGCCAGAAAAACTTCAGATATTCCGATACGTTGTGGCGAAATGTCGCGCGCTACGCTTACTCCATTTCGCATTATAAAAAATATGGGTCAAGTTCTAGGAATCATCTCAATAATCCTAATTCTCTCGGCAATATATTTTAGAGTTGGAAATAAAAAAAACCTTTCAAGGGTTCTTTTTATAATAGGCATACTTGGAGCATTGATTTTTGTGGCAATCTTAACGATGGCTATTTTTGATTAAATAGCCTTACTATTTGCAAACCTAATCTTGTGTATCTTTAAAGGTATCTTAAAAGATACACTTTTTTTATTTGTAGATAGGAAATTTCTTGCAAAGCGCAATCACTTCTTTGTGAATCTGTTTTAGCTTCTTTTCATCCGCACGGTTTTCAATAGCCTTATTAATCCAGCTGGCAATGAGTCGTATTTCACGCACTTTCATCCCGCGCGTGGTGACAGCCGGCACGCCAATTCTGATGCCACTTGGGTCCATAGGAGACCTGGGGTCATCTGGAATCATATTTTTGTTAAGTGTGATGCCGACTTTGTCGAGCGCCACTTCCGCTTCTTTGCCACTTGCGCCTTTGGAACCAAAAACATCCACCAAAACCATATGATTATCCGTCTCGCCAAAACAAATTTTGAAACCATACTTAACCAGTTCCGTTTCGAGCGTCTTGGCATTTTTCAAAATCTGAGATGCATAATTTCTAAAGCTCGGCTTTAACGCTTCTCCAAAAGCCACCGCCTTGGCGGCAATGTTGTTTTCGTGTGGTCCACCTTGAAAGCCCGGGAAAAGCGCTTTGTCTATCACCTTGGCAAATTTTTGTTTACACAAAATCATGCCTCCTCGCGGTCCACGGAGAGTTTTGTGCGTAGTAGTGGTCACAATGTCAAAATACGGTGTCGGATTTTCAATAGCGCGCCCTGCGATGAGCCCGGCGATATGCGCGATGTCAATCATAGTGACCGCCCCCACTTTTTTGGCAATGGCCGCAAACTTTTTATAATCCAATTGACGAGTGTAAGCAGAAAATCCAGCCAAGATTAATCTTGGCTTATGTTTCTTAGCTAATTCTTCCAATTCCTTATAATCAATGAGTCCGTCTTTTTTAGTTTTATAGCCAATGAAATTATATATCTTAGCCGAAAGCGTCACGGGATGTCCGTGGGTCAAATGTCCGCCGTGTGACAAATCCATTCCGAGGATTGTGTCTCCAGGCTCCAAAATGGCTGAGTACGCAATCATATTAGCCGGTGCGCCGGACAATGGCTGAACATTAGCGTGCTCAGCTCCAAAGATTTTTTTGGCTCTGTCGATGGCCAATTGCTCCACTACGTCCGTATATTCCTGCCCACCATAATAGCGATGACCTGGATAACCTTCTGAGTATTTGTTAGTAAACACACTCCCCAAAGCTTCGAGAACAGCCTCAGAAACATAATTTTCACTGGCAATCAATTCCATTCCTTCTTGTTGGCGTTTCAACTCCCCCATCATCGCTTTATAAACTAGAGCATCTTGTTTTTGCAATTTTGACATAAGTTTATATTTAAACGAATTATTTCATAAGACTCTTCAAATAATCTTTAAGCGCTTCTTTATAACTTCGGAGGGGGTTAAGTTTAGTATTGACCAAAACTGAATAAGAAGGACGTGCCGCCGGACGAGGAAATTCCTCACTCGACACCGGGATAATTTTAGTTTTTATTTTGGCTAATTTATACAATTCTACACAAGCATCATATCTACTAACCGGGTCACTATTGATAATGTGATATAGACCAAAAGGTTTTTTAGCATCAACGATCTCTTTAGTTTTTTTAGCCAAATCAGGCGCATAAGTAAAACACCCTACTTCATTTTCAACCGCTTTAACCTCTTTGTTCTTTTTCCCAGCTTCTAACATTAAAGCAAAGAAATCTTTTTTAGCCTCGCCTGACGCCGCCGGTAAACCAAAAATCCAAGAAGTACGAATCAAATAATAATTCTTCATTTTTTTCGCCACTTCTTTTTCACCTAAGAGTTTAGTCTGCCCGTATTTATTAACCGGCGCGGTATCATCATCTTCACAAAATCCCAATTCTTTAGCTTCATGCAGATGGCAAGAAGCGCAAGAGTGCGTGCAACCTTGAGGCTCACGGGCAACAATTTTTTCCAAGTCTCCATCAAAAACATAATCACTGGAATAGTGCACTAAAATAGCTTTATTCTTTTTGGCGGCGGAAGCTAAATATCCGGGAGCTTCTCCATTAACTTTTCTAGCCAAGGCGTACTCTTTTTTATCCTCCTCACATTTATCAACGGCGTTATAGGCCGCCGCATTCAAAATTACATCGGGATTGGTAAAAGTAATTTTTTTTAACACTTCCTTTTCCTTGGTGATATCAATATCATCCCTGTCCCACGCCACTACCTTACAATCCTTGTCTTTTTTAAAAACCTTAACGAGTTCCTGCCCTAGCATGCCCTTGGAGCCTATTATGAGAATTTTTTGCATATTATTTACATTATTTCCCCTGTTTTAGGGGTGATTTAAACGTAATCCCATTATACTATTTGAGTCTTAAAAGGGCAAACATCTCCGTAGAGACGCGATTAATCGCGTCTCTACACCTGGTTATCCTCCAACTTAAAAGCCGGATAAAGAGCGGAAAAAACCACTATGGCTACCAAGATAAAGACAGATTCCAAAGGACAAAAAATTAGAAGGACAGTAGAAGTGATTGCGCCTAAAATATAAGCTACCGGGGAAGAAGCACGGAAAATATTAATCAGATCAACATCGTGCGCATCGATTCTTTTATAAAAATAGGAATCACGTAAAATCTCAATCATAGCTGCCCCTGCTCGACTTGAAAATAAAACGATAGCCCAAATAAAAATTTCTTTGGATGCCACAAAATACATTGCTAAAGCAGACAACCCCATGAGAAATATTGCCCCGATAAGCATCTCTTTTTCACCCAATTTCTTATCGGCTAAGGCTCCAACTGGATATTGAATAAGAACAAAGGGAATGAGCATGATCGTCAAAATCACTCCGATCTCCTGCCAGCTTATACCTAAATTTATAAGACGAATAGGCACATAAATAACTGTCAAAGCATAAAAGAAGTCCAGAACAAAAGAAATATAAAAAATTCTTAAAATATTGGATCTTTTAGAAATTTTCCTGAGAATTTTTCCCACACCCACCTCTCCTTCATAACGATGATTTACTTTGCCAATTAGAGTGGCCTCAGCCATAAAAATCAGAGTATTGAAAATAAAAAGAGTTAAAAATATTCCATAATAACCGTATCTTTCTAAAAGCATAGTAGAAAAAAACGGTCCGGAGATAATTCCGATGTTCATCGCGGTCAAAAATTTTCCTCTAATTCGACCAGACATCTTGTCACTGGAGTGTGATTCCAAAATCATATCCAGACTCACCCATTGCATATTGAGGAAAATGATATACCCAATAACGGCAGCAATTCCAATTGGCCCCGGTGAAACAAAAAGTAAAATGCCGATAACAATAATTTTGAAAAATAAGGCCAAAAAAAGAAAGTCAGACTTTCCGATTTTTTTGATTATCTTGTGCAAGTTTAAAAGAGTTGCCAGAATTATGGCGTAACCTATCAGATAAAAAACTCCTACATTTCCACTGCCAAAAGATTCCTTAAGATAAGTGGACATTATGTAAAGAAAAAAAGATTCTGACAGCCCTGCTAAAAAAGCAATGCCACTTAAAATATTTATTTTATTTATTTGCAGTTCCTCGTCGTGTCTAAATTTCATCCGATTTTTTTATTTTTATATAATTATATTTTAACATACAAAATAGGTAAAATAAAACCGCCAGTCGGCGGTTTTATTATAAATCCGATAACAATTTTTAAAGTTGCACTTCCACTTTAATTTCTTGTTCGGCGCGCATGACAGTTAATTGGATTTTATCCCCCTTTTTATAGCTATACAGAATGGTCGAAAGATTATTCTCTAAATTTACGTTCGCATCACCTACCTTAGTAATAATGTCTCCAATTTTGAGACCAGCCTTAGCCGCAGGAGAGCCTAAAATAACCGCTAACCCTTGTTGCCCGGAAGAAGAATAAACCATTGCGCCAGAATCAACGCTCAATCCCCTAGTTACTTTAAGTGTCTTTGTCACTGGAATATAATATACCCCCAAAACAGGATTACTGCTAAGTTGTTTTTGAATGACTTTATTTAAAGCCAACTGAATTTTGTTACTTGGAAGCTGAAAATAGTTCAGGCTATTCTCTTTTTGCACTGCGCCAATAATTCCCACTATTTGTCCACTATAATCGACAATTGGACCACCAACGGATAAACCACCTGCTCCAAAATCAGTCATATAAACACCCTCCTCTTTCTCCGCTACGGAAAAAGTTCCCCCTGAAGTGTTAAACGTTGGATTGAAACTATTTAAAATTCCCGCGCTAAATCTATTTTGGTAATCAGCATAGTCATTACCAATCGCAATCACTTTTTCTCCCGCGTTATAATCAGAAAAATTTCCAAAAGAAACTACCGGTAAGTTAGTTGCATCAATTTTCAAAAAGGCCAAATTACTCCAAGAGTCAACACCTAAAAAATCAGCATCATATGAATTACCATCAGCTGTCATTACCTTATATTTATATTTCGGGATAGTAGTCCCAGCCTTGTCAGCCGCCTGATCATAATCGATAGCCGAGGCATAGGTCATAATTATTCCATCGCTCGTAGCAATTACTCCTGTACCATTTTTTGATTCATCTCTGGAAGGAATAATTTTTAGGTCAGGATTGGAATAGGAAATAATGTTAACGACGGAAGAAACCACCGGGCTCATAAGTTTGGCCACGGAAGAATCTTCTTTGACATAAACTTGTTGAGTTTTGTTAATAACGGTCACATTTTCAGTCGTTTTTTTCAGCCACTCCCTCTTCTGAAAAAAATCGGTTGTGGATAAATAAGGAAACAGAAAACGATCAGCTATAATTCCACTCAAGCCGGAGATAAAAATAACTATAATAACAATCGAGATTTTTTTAAACATAATGTAAATTTATTTAAAATTAGATCACAGGTATCCACTTCGAGCTGAGCAAAACCAAAGCGATAATAACAGAGAAAAAAATCATATTAGCTACCACACGGCGCTGACTCAGTAAATTTAAAAAATAGCTTTGGATAAGGTCCCAAAGAACATAATAAAGTATAAGTGCAATTGTACCAGCAGTCAAGTATCCAAAGGGCCAAAAATTTATCGTCCAAACAATTTCTACCATAGCCAGAGATAATAGAAAGCTATAAACCCAAATAATCTTTCTTTCGCCCTCTTTAATGATAGAAAAATGCTGGTAGCTGACGAGAAGAGTGATTAAAAGATAAACTACCATTAAAATCCAGAGAGGCACCAGAAAGTTAAGATATAGTCCATAAGCCGCCGTGTAGGTGAAAAAAATTGTTGAAACAGCAGCTGCCATATTCATTCCACGCGCTGTTTGATCCAAAGAATATTGATTTAAGCGATAAGCGCCAAAAAGAGAAAGATAATACATACTAGCAGTCAATATTATGAAGGTTTGTTGCTCATACGGGATAGTTATTAAATACAAAAGACCCGAAGATGATAGGGTAAAAAAAGCTGGCAGGACGGAAAATTTCCACTTTTTCCCCACACTTTTCCCTTGATAAATGGAGAAGCCTAAAAGGAGAATTAAAATAATCGCCACATGAGAACGCCACAAAACTATCGTCTCCAGTCCAACGAGAAAGATCAAGCTGTAAAAAAATGGACGCAATCTTAAAAACATCTTTGCCGTTTAATGTGGTTTATCCTTTGCTACCCAAAAATAATCTTGTCATTCTTAACGTCTATCTTAATTTTGTCTCTTTCTTTTATCTTACCCTCAATTATCCGAAGTGCCAACTCATCCATAATTTCATTTTGGATAACCCGCTTCAATGGTCTCGCGCCATACATTGGATCATAACCTACGCGAGCCAAATATTTTTTAGCCGCTACGCTCAATGCTAATTTGATGTTTTTTTCATCCAGTCTTTTTTGAATATTTTTTAACTCAATCTCAATAATCAGTTGCAATATCTTTTGGCTTAAGGGGTGAAAAATAATAATTTCATCCAGACGATTTAAAAATTCCGGCTTAAAATTTTCTCGGAGTGACCCCATCACGCGTTGCCTCATTTCCTCTTCTCCTATTACTTTTGTATTTTCAGCTTCAAACCCCAAAGAGTTTTTATAAATAATATCTGAACCGACATTAGAAGTCATAATAATGACTGTGTTTTTGAAATTAACTTTTCTCCCCTTAGCGTCGGTCAAGTGACCTTCGTCCAGGATTTGTAGCATAATATTGAAAACCTGAGGATGTGCCTTTTCAATCTCATCAAAAAGAATGACACTATATGGCCTTTTTCTGACCATCTCAGTCAATTGTCCGCCCTCTTCATAGCCAACGTAGCCCGGAGGCGAACCCATAATTTTTGCCACACTGTGGGATTCCATATACTCACTCATATCAATGCGAATCATCGAAGACTCATCGTTGAATAAAAATTCAGCCAAAGCTTTAGCCAGCTCAGTTTTTCCCACACCCGTCGGACCTAGAAACATAAATGAACCAATTGGGCGGTCTTTGACAGAAATTCCTGCGCGTGATCTTCTTACAGCATTAGAAACAGCTTTAATGGCCTCCTCTTGCCCGACCACTCTACTGGCCAGATCTGTTTCCATGGTAGTCAATTTAACCATTTCATCTTCAAGCATCTTAACTATTGGGATACCCGTCCAGCGAGAAACAACCTTAGCTATATCCTCTTCTGTTACTTCTTCTTTGAGAATTGGAGCCTTGCTTTGAATTTTATCCAGTTTAGCTTTTTCCTGTTTAGTTTTCTTTTCTAGGTCTGGAATTTTTCCATAACGAATTTCGGCCACTTTATCCAATTCCATTTGGCGTTCTGCAATAGCCGCTTCTGATTTTAAATTTTCAATGTCAGCGGAATGTTTTCGAATAACTGTAATTAAATCTTTTTCAGCCTTCCATTGCAACATCATCTTTTGAAAATGTTCTTTGACTTCCGCCAATTTTCGACTCAATTCCCGTACCTTCTTTTTAGAGTTAGGATCAGTTTCTTTTTCCAAGGCCTTTTTTTCAATTTCCATCCGACGCGTTAATCTTTCCGCTTCATCAATTTCTGCTGGCATAGAATCAATCTCCATCCTCAGCGCACTCGTCGCCTCATCCACCAGATCCACCGCTTTATCCGGCAAAAACCGGTCAGTGATATAACGATCAGAAAGAAGTACTGCTTCTTGAATGGCACCGTCAGTAATCTTCACGCCATGATGCACTTCATATTTTTCTTTAAGTCCACGTAAAATTGCCACCGTATCTTCAAGAGAAGGCTCTCCGACAATAATCGGCTGAAAACGACGCTCTAGAGCAGCATCTTTTTCAATATATTTTTGATATTCCTTAGTGGTAGTTGCCCCAATCATCTTAATCCTCCCTCGTGACAATGCCGGCTTAAGCATATTAGAAGCATCCAACGCACCTTCGATTGCTCCTGCACCCACCAAGGTATGCAATTCGTCGATAAAAAGGATATACCTCCCGGAAGCCCGGTCAATCTCATTCATAATCGCTTTCAAACGCTCCTCAAATTCTCCCCGAAATTTCGTCCCGGCCAAAAGTGAGCCTAGATCCAGTGAAACCAACATTTTATCTTTAAGTGTTTCCGGCACATCACCATCAGCAATGCGCTGTGCTAAGCCCTCCACAATAGCCGTTTTACCCGTACCGGCTTCTCCGATAAGCACCGGGTTATTCTTTGTGCGACGAGACAAAACTTGCATCACGCGTCGAATCTCATTATCTCGTCCGATAACTGGATCAAGTTTTTTGTTTTTGGCCAATTCAGTCAAATTAACTGTATATTTTTCCATCACTTGAAATTTTCTTTCCGGTTCGGGCGTGTCCACTTTTTGTGTGCCTCTAATTTGCGACATCACCTTCAAAATATTCTCGTATGTCAGCCCATTTTTTTCAAGAAAATCCTTAGCTTTAGTTTTAGCCAAAAGCAAAGCCATTAAAAGATGTTCAGTGGAGATATATTCGTCTCCGATTTTTTTGGCTTCAATCTCCGCTCCATTTAGGACGACAATGAGTTCTGGAGCGATGAAAATCTGCGCCACATTTCCCTGGTTATTTTTCGGATATTCATCGATGGCATGCATCAAATCAAATTTTATCTTTTCCATGTCCAGTTCTAATTTTTTGAAAATAATCGGGACAGAAGAATCGGTCTGGGTAATTAAGGCGTAGAGCAAATGAAAAACATCCACCTGTTGTTGGTTTTTCATAATCGCCATCTCCTGAGAATTTTTCAGAGATTCCTGAGATTTGGTTGTCAGTTTATTTAAATCCATGCAAGTTATTTTATTGTTTTCTTTCTTCCAGTGTTACGGTCACGTCACTTAATTTACCCTTATGCCAAATTTTAACATCCACATTATCGCCTGTCTTATGCTGAGCGATAAGCTCGGTAAGTGTTTTTCCGGAAGCGTCCTCAATTTTAATACCATCAACTTCTAAGAGAATATCATTCTCTACAATACCAGCCTTGTCAGCTGGGGAACCTGGCACGACTGCTAAATCGGTAATCGCATTTCCCCTGGCGACTAAAACACCATAATTATAAGGCAAATTATTTTGTTTTTGCAATGCGTCGTCCACCGGAATATAGCGTACACCTAAAAATGGCGTGGAAATTTTTCCGGTCGTTTTAACCTGATCAATAATTTTTGCCACTTGATTAGCTGGGATGGCAAAACCGATGTTTTGAGCACCACTTGCAATAGCCACATTAATCCCAATAACACTTCCTTCTATATCCAAGAGCGGTCCTCCGGAGTTTCCTGGGTTAATCGCCGCATCAGTTTGGATGATATTAGTTAGTTTTTCTGTTTGACCTGTTTCGCCTCCAGCCGTTACATTTCTTTGTAATCCGGAGATAATTCCTCGACTCACAGTATTAGAAAATTGACCCAAGGAATTTCCAATCGCCACTACCGTTTGTCCAATTTGTACTGAATCAGAATTTCCCAATTCTAAAGTCGGGAAATTATTTCCTTCAACTTTAATCACTGCAACATCTTGAATTGGGTCAACAGCCAAGACTTTAGCTGGATATTTCTGTCCATCGCTCGTCACTACGGTATAGCTGGCGGTAGAATCATCTACTACGTGTCGGTTAGTCACTACCATACCATCACCCGTGATGAAAAATCCTGTTCCGCCTCCAATGTCTTGCTTTTGTGTGCCGCCGGTCGTCCCACTGCCACTGCCACCCTTATTGCCATTCGCACTGCCTCCGCCCTGACCGAAAAAATTAAATGGATCAAAAAAGTCAGATGCGCCCCCCTGGTTTTGAAGAGTGGAAACATCCTTACTAATAACTATACTTACCACTGAAGGACTGGTTTTTTTTACCACGTCAATTACGGCTGAATCTTCCTGAATGATATTTTGTTTAACTTGCACCGGACTGACCGGTTGATTTTCAGAAAAAATCTTTCCCCATTGACTACTTTCTATTTTACCAAAAAAAGTCGAACCGGAAGAAGAAGCTAAAAAACCAAAAATAGCTCCAGTAGTGGCTGAAATAAAAATTGAAATTATAAGCATCGAAACCACTAAAAATGTCCTTCCGCTCTTAGGCTTTTGATTATCTTGGATTTCTTTAATCTGAATATCCTGATTATCTAAAGACTCTTGATTTTTATCATTTTCATTTTCCATACACTTTTTTAACATACTGAAAAAGAACAAAATTAAAAATTTTCTTTTCAGTAGTTAGTTTATTTAAAAACAAAAAATTATTCCATAGAAATAGCACTCACCGGGCAAGAATCAATTGTTTCTTGACAATCGCAATCACCACAATCCTCTGCTATAACATGAGATTTACCGTCTTCAATTTTAAATACATTAGGACAAAGTGATTCACAAGTCCCGCATCCGATACAAAGTTCTTCGTTTACTTTTGGCTTAGCCATTTTTTTTTATTATTAATAATTATCCTACTTTTAAAAAATCATTGACGGATCATCTGTCGCATTGTTTTTGATGTTTTTTTCATAATTTTGCATCTCCACCGAACGGAATTCCACTGCCTGAGAATCAGCGTTCCACTTAAATTCTCTGGAAAAAAGAAAAATCCGATATTTTTTCTCGGCAGTCTTAAGCCAATCTGAAAAAGACTGGGTTCTGGCAAAAATTTGACTCACTTTAACCATAGAGACATCGTTTTCCGTTTTTTTATCCTCTACCCTTACGATATGATACCCAACGGAGCTCTGAATTATTTCACTTTGCTTTCCGGCATCTAATTTAAAAACTGCCATGGCCACTTCCGGCAACATCTGGTCAGCGCTGAACCAACCTAACGCTCCATCCGACGCGACACTCTCCCCGTCTGAATATTTTTTAACAGCGTCAGAAAAATTCATTCCGCCTTGCAGATCTTTTTGCGCTTGATCAATCTTACTTTTGGCCGTAACATAGGACGGATCATTTTTTTGGATATAGGTCATCATTCCCTCGCGGTATAAGTCAGGCTTAACGATATTTTGTTTGAAATCATCCAAATTCCAACCATACAACTTTTCCAAATTATTCTTCAAAAAATCTCCCGCCCCATATTCCTTAATTTTTCGATCAACCGCTTGATTAACATCATCTGAAGTCAAGTTGATACCGACTTTTTTGGCTTCCGCTTGGATAATAGCATCATCCACTAACTTTCCTAGAATTTCTCGACCCTTAATTTCCAATCTCTTCTTGCCATCATCCGTAGAAAAATCCACTCGCATTCCCAACTTGGAAAAATCTTGACTTTCGTAGAATTTTCGCACACTATTTAGTTCGCTAAATAATTGTTTGTTGTCTATAAAAGATGAGCCCACTAAGGCAACGGGATATGGGAAAACACCAATCGTCTTTTGCACCGCTCTACCTTGGGAAGTTTTCCCGGAAAGAGAAGGCGAGAGAGAAACCAAAGCACCGATAATTAAAAAGTAGACCGCTACTAAAATTATTCCGGCCGCAATAACTGTAATTATTTTTACATTTTTTCCTTCCTTTTTTTCCACTGGATCCATAAGCTATAATGATTAAAATCTTATGACTTAAAAAAATAATTCCACCATTTTTGAGGGTTAGGAGAGTTATCGACGTTTGCGTTGCCATTAGTCTTCATCCCCTGCGAAGAACCATTTGATGTAGCATTTCTAGGGGCTATAATAACCACGTTCTCTCCGGGACTTTGTAAATTCAGTTTATCCTTAGCCTGCATTTTTTGATATTCCTCACTGCTTAGATAAGAAATGCGATCAGCCAAAGCCATATTTTCTTTTTGAATGCTACTAGCCTGCTGTCTGAGTGTTGCAATTTCTTGCTCCACCTGTTTTTTCTGAGCATTCTCCTTGGATATTGAGTAAGCAAAAATTCCCAAAACGACAAGCGCTAAAAAAACAATTAAAGCAACCATAAAAGTGGTGGCCGATCCTTTTTCATATTCACGCATGGTCTTTTGGTTTTTAATAAAAAGCGAGCATGGGAGCAAGTGTAAACGCCACCATTGCAAAAACCGCAATGACAGTTATCACTAGCCAAATCTTCGCCATTCTTTTGTGACCTTTTCTTGTTCTCATATTTAACATTTTAGCAGATTTTCCCATTTTCGCCAAGACTGACGAAAATATGTGGCTTACTGCTCTAGCATCTCTTCTCCTTGTATTGTTTCAACTTGTTTCGAATCTTTGTACGCCTGCTTTAGTTTTTTCAATTCAAGCTCTTCGACTTCAGTTAGCCCTTCTTGATCGTTTTTATAAAACAATGCTAATAAATTTTTCTCGAGTAATATTTGCCCTTCTGCCCCCTCAGTATTTACTTCAATTTCCTCTTCTTTTTCATTAGAAGGAATAATTTTATTTATTCCTGAATCCGGCGTTGATAATTGTTCCATCGACATATTTTTTATGATTAATTTATTAATATTTTTTATCTTAATTATTTCTTTAAAACCGACAAAAACGCAGACGACGGGATTTCGACGCGGCCTATGGATTTCATACGTTTTTTGCCTTTCTTTTGTTTTTCCAAAAGTTTTTTCTTGCGGGAGATGTCTCCGCCGTAGAGTTTGGCGATAACGTCCTTGCGAAAAGCTTTAATGGTTTCACGTGCAATCACTTTCCCGCCAATAGTGGCTTGGAGCGCAATTTGAAAATTTTGGCGTGGGATGACTTCTTTTAATTTTTCCACAATTCTTTTGCCTTCTGTAATGGATTTTTCACGTGGCACGATGCGAGAAAAAGCATCAATTTTTTCTTCCGCCACCATAATATCCATCTTGATGAGGTCATAGGCCCGATAATCATCCACTTCATAATTCATCGAGGCGTACCCGGAAGAAGCACTTTTCAAATCATCGTGCAAATTAGTTACCACGTCAGTCAAAGGACAATTAAATTTAATAATCATTCGTTCTGCGTCCAGATATTCCGTGTCTAAATACTCAGCTCGAGTCAAGCCCATCACTTCCATAATGGCGCCGAGATATGTCGAAGGAGAAACAATTTCCAATTTCACAAAAGGTTCATAGACCGCTTCGATGACGGACGGATCAGGAAAATCAGTGGGAGAATAGACTTTTAATCTTTCTTTTTTGTCTTTAAATTTAATTTCATAAACCACGCTCGGCGAAGTAATGGTCGGGCTGATTTCAAATTCCCGCTCGAGTCTTGACTGAATGATTTCTAAATGCAAAAGGCCTAAAAATCCGCAACGAAATCCCCGCCCGAGAGCAGTGTTGGATTCCGGTTCAAAAACAAAAGCAGCGTCGTTAAGCTTGAGTTTGTCCAGGGAATCTCGCATTAAATTATAATCATCGCCTTCTACCGGATAAAAAGATGCATAGACCATCGGTCTCACCTCCTTATATCCCGGCAACGCTTCGATGGAGTTATACGAAATTTTTTCCACATTTAGTTCATCTGGATTTTGGATTTGTTTGGAATCCGGAATTTTTGATTTGGAACTTCGCGTCAGCGTTATAGTGTCTCCCACTCGGCAATTTTCCACACTTTTTAGACCAGTGGCAACATAGCCAATTTCTCCGGCAGACAAACTTTCCGCTTTGACTAAGTTTGGTTTAAAACTACCCACCTCAATCACATCACTGTCCGCTTTTCCCACAATCATTCTGATTTTTTCCTCCGCTTTCACTTCCCCGTCAAAAATACGGACATAGGCCAAGACACCTTTATACGTGTCATATTTAGAATCGAAAATTAATGCTCTCAGCGGCTTTTCCAGATCGCCCGTTGGAGCAGGAATAGTCGTGATTATTTTCTCTAAAAGCTCCGGCACCCCCGCCCCGGTTTTGCCCGACACTTCCAAAATTTCTTCTTCACGACATCCCAAAAGATGCATGATTTCTTTTTTAGTTTTTTCAGGATTGGCATTTGGCAAATCAATTTTATTCACCACCGGCACAATTTCCAAATTGTGATCAATGGCTTGATAAAGATTAGCCAGCGTCTGCGCCTGCACGCCTTTCGTCGCGTCCACCAAAAGAACTGCGCCTTCCACCGCGGCCAGAGACCTTGAAACTTCATAGCCAAAATCCACATGCCCCGGGGTATCAATGAGGTTCAAAATATATTCTCGATAATTCATCCGCACTGGTTGCATCTTAATCGTGATGCCACGTTCACGTTCCAAGTCCATTGTGTCCAGGAGTTGCTCTTTCATCTTACGCGCTTCAACCGTTCCCGTGAGCTCCAACATCCGGTCCGACAAAGTGGACTTTCCATGGTCAATATGGGCGATTATGCAAAAATTCCTAATGTTTTTCATAAATATGCTAATTTTAAACGCTTCTTATGCTTATATATTTGTCTGCTAAAATGTTTACATGATTCACGCTTATAAGGCATTCTAGCTCAGCTGGACGAAAAAATCAATCCATTGGAAAAATTATCCAAAAAGAAATAGGCATTAAAAAACGCCGGTTTCTTGTAGAATTATTTTCTACTTTAGAAACCGGCGTTAAAGAATATCCTAAATCATCGCATTTCCTCCTTTCAGGAAGTATTGTCAATTTTTCAAAGCTTGCAGTTGTGCCACTATGCTGTCTCGATTTTCTCCGTAAAGACCAATAGTAGCCTGGATAACCTTTGCCGTTGCCTGCTCCATCGATAACAGTGGATTATCCTTCTCAATTTTCGGCAAACAAGAGAACCATGGTGCCCAAAATTTAACTAATTGCATCCATGGATTGCGACTAGATAGGAACTGATGCTGTAACCGCGGGAAACTACTTTCTTGACCGAATTTAGCCATTCCTTCGGTTATCCATGGCTTTATCCATGGACGTATAAATGTACAATAAGACGCATCTGCTTTTTCCGACATTTCGGCCGCTTTTGCAAAAAATAATTCGTCTGTCGGACCACAAATTTCTTGAATCCTACTTAGGCTGGATTTAACTATTCCGAAACCATACAAAATCTCTCCCGGGTTACCCTCGGCATACACGATCTCAGAAGGCTTCCCCGGAGTGTCTTTTGTGATGGCTTCATAAATACCAGGCGATAGATTTTCAAGCGCTTCAGTTCCGCCAATGGATTCGCGGTGATGCCGATCGCAGACTTTTTTGCCAACAAAAATACCAAGATGACCCACGTCTGGATCAATAGAAAAAATAATTATAAGCTTTCGCTTTATAATCTCTTCATCGGTTCCAAAAACTTTTAGTAGCCAAGCGAGCGCTTGGGGAGGTGGCGTTATGTTATCGCCATAAGAACACAAGATTTGAATAACCATATTTTTTAGATTTTTCAAATCTATCAATCTTCCATCCAAGCGCAATTCGCCTCTCTCTAACTTATTGCCAATGAAAAGTTCTTGGGCTATAAAATGGATTTCTTCTTCGGACATATAAAAAAATCCGTTCCACCATTTTTCAAATTCCAGGTAACGTTCTGGCGAGTTATCTCCACAATACAGTCCATACAGTTTTGTCCACCAAGTGTTGGCTGGATTGAGAGATTCAAAACCGGAAACTATGCGAGAACCGTCAAAACGACCATTACCAAGATCAGACAAAAAAGAAGCTAACCACACTCCCCCTAAGAGTGTCCCATTGTTCCTCATAGGGTGAGATGTATTTCCTCCTCCCCAATATGACAAAGGAGAACCGTTGAGACTTATACCGTTGACTAGCTCGGGCCGATCAGCTGCAAGTAACACAATCGCCCATCCTGCTTGACAATTGCCGATTACAGATGGCTTAGTGCCAGGATGACGTCTCGCTACCTCCTCCAAAAAAATTATTTCAGCCGCTTCTACGTCAGCAACCTTTTGGTGTGGCACTGGCTCCGGGAAAAACATCACAAAATATACTTCATAGCCATAGTCCAGAGCTAACCCAATTTGAGAAAGCTCCTTAGAACCACCGATCCCTGGTCCGTGACCGGCCCGTGGATCGATAATAACAAATACGCGTTGGCTTTCCACAGCATTTTCTTTTCCCATTCGCCTATCTTCTTGTCTATTTTCGGAAACGGGAAACACTCTTTCATCACCGCCGTCATTCTCTCGGCGGTCCTGTTTTCGACGATCGATAATCTTAACCAATGCATAATTGACCGGACGAACAAAGGTTCTCCCGTCCATGACTTCTTCAATCGCGAAGCTATCAAATAAAACTGGAGGCTGACCATTTTCTAGATGCTTAAAATAAGCATCTCCTCGTTGACGGAGAGTGTTGAGTAAAATACCTGACCTGCGTAAACTTCCTAGGCAATAACTACTCAGATCACATAAACCCCACGGATCAAATACGTTATAGCACATATCTCCTCCTTCCTCGGATTTTCCGAGTTGGTTGAACTTTTACTGAAATCATTATCGTTTTTCTGTTTTTAAGGTGCTATTTTAACAAAAAAGCGAAAAAGACCTCCCCCTTTCGCTTTTATGCTTATATCTTAATCCTGTTCTTTTCCTGTTAAAAGTCAATTGACCCTAGATTCCACTCACTTCACTAATATCTTCTTCTAGGGTGACTTTTTTTATTCTGAAAAGTTTTCCGGTGATTATTCTTTTAAAATCAAGGTACTCTTCCATTTTCATCAGATGAGCTACCAAGATAAAAACTGAAATACCAGCAACGGAAGAAATGGTCAATTGAGTAAAGATGCCTAAAAAGGTATTCAGGTCCACCATCCCGGAGACTATATATTTAAAAAGTTGCACCGTAAGCCCGGCGAAAAAAGTAGCTTGAATTACTTTAGTCATACTAGCAATAATTCTCCGGTCATCTAAATTTTCAAATTCCATCCTCAACGCAAAAAGTAAAAGAAACATTTGCACCAAGGCGGAAAGTGAGAAAGCTATCGCCAAACTCAAAACATGATAGCGCCCCATGAGAATCACTACGGCTAAGATATTCACCGCTTCACTGACCAACGCGATATAGAAAGGTGTCTTAGTATTATGCATTGCATAGAAAGCCCGGGCCAAAAGAGGAGTGACGGATTGCGCGAAAAGACTTAGAGAAAAAATCCCGAGACATGTAAAAGTAAGTGTGGTGTCCTCCCAATCGAATTTGCCCGCGCCTAGAACCACCCGCACAATTTGTGCGCGCAGAAGAAGCATAAAAACACTAATCGGAATGACAAAGAAAATTATTTGACGAAAAGTTTCAGAAAAGGCGGCCACAAATTCCTCATTCTTATTTTTAGAAAACAAACTGGAAAGTGTCGGGAAAACTGCCATGGCAAAAGAAATCCCGATGAGTCCCAGCGGGAGGCTTTGTAAATTTTGCGCAAAATTAAAAACCGCGAGAGATCCAGAGGCCAAAAGCGAAGCAAAGATTGTAATGACAAAAAGATTAATCTGGTTGACTGCAATGCCCATTGCGCGCGGAATCATTAAATGAAAAACTTTTTGCACGTCGCGGTTAGAATAGGGTGAAAGCCAGGTCCATGAGTGTTTAAATCCCAGATGGCGGACAAAAATGTATTGGGAGGAAAAATGTAAAACAGCTCCAAAAACAACGCCCCAGGCCAGGCCGATAGGACCCATCAGACGAACAAAAACTAAAATACCAAAAATAATGCCAGCGTTGTAAAAAATCGGCGCGAGTGAATAGGTTAGAAATCTTTTATAAGAAGTTAAAACTCCTCCAAGAATTCCACTGACCCCGAGGAGCAGTGGACTCAAAAACATCACTCGCGTGAAGATGATGACCTGCGCCATTTTAAGCTCATCAAATCCCGGGGTAATGATGTGCATTATAAAAGGCGTAAAGAGTGCGAAAATGAGAGACAGGAGGATTATAAAATAGAAAGCTAAATTCATAATGCCATTAGCCAACTCCCAAGCCTCCCCTTCTTTCTCATTGCTGATTAGCGCCGTGAAAACAGGAATAAAAGCCGAGGAAAGCGCCCCAACAATCAGCAAATTATAAATCAAATCCGGCACACGAAAAGCGGCGTAATAAACATCCAATGTGTCTCCTGCTCCAAAAGTGGAAGCCAACAAACGATCACGGAAAAGTCCGAGCACGCGACTCACTAATCCCGCTGCTGTGATCAAAAAGGCGGCTGAGGTAATGGAGCCGGAAACGTGGTTGTTTAAATTGAGAATTTTTTTAATCATATCTATTTGGTAAAGGCTATGCCAAAAAACTTATCCGTCTTGAGGTCAGATTCTATCTTAAGTCCTACTTCATCATTTGGCAAATCATCCTGGCGCGTCACTCCCTCATTTTGAGATTGCCAGAGGGTTTTATAGAAAGAAGGATAGTTCACTTCGCTAGAAAAAACACTGCCTAAACTACCGGATTGCTTTTGGGTTAAAAGAGAATATGAATCGGAAATATGCAATGAATTAATGTCAATTTTAAAAGGTAAAAGATAGGTATATTTAATGGTGGTAGTTTCTTTCGGACTGACATAAACCCAGTTAGCAAAAACTGTGTTCTCTCCTTCTTCATAAATTTTGGTACCATTTTCCGGGTCAATCATCTCTGTTTCCGCTTCTTTTTGCACGTCCTGATCGCGGACATACCCAAGTGCGTCGTAGTCCAATGGCGGGTGATCGACTTCACGCGTCTGCCCATCCGCACTAAGAAGTTTCGAACCTTTCGGCACGTACACCCGCATATAGTCGGCGTTCACCTTATTCCACCATTCATAGGGTGTGTCTCCGCCATCATGACGCCTCACTATAGTTACCGTATCAACAATGCTCCCGTCAAACTGAATCTGAACCAAGTGAGAAATATGTTCCTTTACCACACCATCAGTTTTAAAACCATTAATATTAGTATTAACAACACTTAGATAATCTTTCGGGGTGTTTAGAATTTCTCCGGACCAACCATTTTGCGAAAGCACTTTTTCAATATCTTCATTTTTGGAATAAATCAAAATTTGTTTTTCGTTTAAACTTTCCACAAGAACATTCATTGCCTTGGACATTTCAGAAAAATTTTTCATATTAAGAATCTTATCCAGAATTTTAGGCGCCAAATCTCCCAGAATTTTTTTCGGATTATTCAATTCTTTGTCATAATCAACCTCTACTTGATATTGAATCTCACCCACAAAATTATCCTTGTCCACTGTGATGCCATATTCAGGCATATCAATTGGACCGGTAAGCTCAAGCATTTTTTGCATCACAGTCGGAGTCATCGTGATGACGCCATCTGTTGTCGGACCACCAGTTTTTTCATAAAACCAGATGGCTTTTTCAGCGCTGGTCGGAAAATTAGGAAACCAATTGGAATCATGCAAACTCCAATTGGCGCTGATTTTTTGAACAGGCGCAGGTGGCACAATTCTAGTTTTCAATTGTCCGTCCGGATTAAATATCCCGTCGATAAAAAAATTGCGCACGTGTCCGTTGAAAATATCCAGCATGCCATAACTTCCAATAAATCCTCCCGTGGATCTCATCTCCTGATTATTTTGAAATAAGAAAAGATATTTGCGCGGTCCATTGCCTCCCAAAATGTCATTAAATAATTTTTCTTCTCCTAAAAAAACAGTCAGTGCATTATTAATTTCCGGCAAAGATTTTTTTATTTCGATAAATTGAGCTCGATCTTTTTCTGGGACATCATCTAAATTAACACTTACCAACTCGCCTTGTGCGTCTCCAAGCAAGGTATCGATCTTCCTCAAATCACCTTCATTATCATGAAAAATTTTCAAATAAGAAATCGGGGCGCCCTGATCCTCTCCCGTTCTCATCTTATCCATATTTTTAAGTATGCCAGAAGCTAAAACCCCCACCTCCGAAACACTGTTTCCAAAAGCAATCAAATGACTACCCGAAGACAGCTTGGAAGCATATGGAATATATTTAGTCGCATTAACAAAAATTTTTCCCATCCCATTAAATTGTCCGGAAATTTGACTCAATTTTTGATGAGCGTTATCAAATTGCACGTAAGACTTTTCAAAGTCCCCCGCCTTAAGGCTGTCCTTAGCGGATAAAATTTCTGCCACGGCTGAGTTCGCGTTGGAAATACCATGATACTTTAAATCCAATCCTCTAATGATTAAATTTAAGGAAAAAACAACTATGATTAATAAAATCCCAAATTTAAAAAAAATTATTTTTTTTCCACCAATCTTCTTCTTCGTTCTCTTTGAGGAAGAGAATTTTCGCTTAAAATCCAAAGTCTCATTTTTATTTATTTTCTCATCTTCTCTGGCTAGGTAGTCCATCCAAACTTTCTTATCCTCCTCGGAGAACTTTGTCTGTAAAGGATTCCTCCTTGAAACATTCTTCACTGATGAAATTCCTTGTTGCCTTTTCTTTTTTTCCCCCGCTTCAAAAAGAGCCTCTTTGTTAATCGGCCGGATATCGGACATCGGTAGTATAGTTCTCTTTTGTTTTTTCATTTTATTTTTATCGACCTATAAAGATTCAACGTTTTTTTAGCCATCTTGTCCCAGCTATATTTTTTTATTTGCTGATAACCTCTACCGATTAAATCCAACCTTAAATCTTCGTTTCTAGAAACATCCTCTAGTGCTTTTGCGATACTCTCAACATCTTCTCCATTAAAATAATAAGCACTGTCTTCCAATATCTCTCGAGAGCACGGGTAGTCTGAAACAATAACTGGACATCCTCGAGACATTGCCTCCAATCCTGGCAACTCAAACCCTTCGTGCAAAGATGGCCTCACATACGCCAGTGCATTTCTGAAAATAGCGTCCAGATCATAATCCGGCACAAATCCTGAAAAAATAATATTTTCAATTTTCTTCTCTTCAACTAAAGCTTTGAGTCTTTTATAGAAAAAATCCTCTCCTCCGACAAAAACTAAACGCAGTAACTTATTTTTTTTCCCCAGCGCTTGCATAGCCATGACTAATCGTTCAGGATTTTTATGCGGATAAACATTTCCCAAATAAAGAAAATACGGCTTCTCAATTCCATAGCGGGGCAAAATTTGGTCATCCTTCCTGAAATTAAAAAAGCAATAATCATCGCAGGCTTCATAAGTAACCTTTATTTTCTCCTCCGGAATTCTCGGATAATTTTTCAAAATATCCGCCTTAGTAAAATTGGAAACAGCAATGATACGGCTTGATCTCTGAATAGCAGATTTAATGGCCATTTTATAAGCAGAAAATTTCAACCAATAGAAAATCGGCGAGAGAGTGGAACTTCTCACTGTCGGATAATTCAGAAGAATCAGATCGTGGATAGTAACAATGAATTTTCCAAAATAAAAAACGGGCACATTAAAATGCGCAAAATGCACCAAATCCAGTTTATATTTTCTAAGAAGTCTTGGAAATTTTATCTGTTCCGTTAGAGTATACCAATTAAAATCAGCCAATACTTTTTGAAAATTAATATTGCGCGGGATATATTCATCGAAGTTTTCTTTTTTAAGAAAGATAAAATACTGATTCTCTTGATCATTCTTCTCCAAGTTCTCTATCAGTTTTTGCGTATAACGTCCCAACCCCTTACCAACGGAACCATAAAAACGCGCATCTATTCCAATCTTCATAGCTTTACTAAATACTAAATTATACGAAATTACGAAAATAGGAAATATTTGATGTTCCCACTGAACATCTTCGCATTTCACTTATTTCATAATTTAATTATAGCAAAAACACCCGCTTGTGAATAGCTTAATTTTCAAATTTTCCTTCAACGCGTTTTTATCAAATTTAAAGTTTTTTGAGCTGTTTTCCTCCATTCAAATTCACTGCTTTTTTTTAGCCCCCGCGAGATCAACTCCCGTCTCAATGAGTCATCTGACAAAATCTCTTCCATCGCACAATGAATTTCTGCAGGCTTATCAGCATCAATTAGGATGGCCGCGTCACCTACAATTTCCGGCAAAGAAGAATTATTGGCCGTAATGACCGGCACACCACATTTCATCGCCTCAAGAGGCGGAAAACCGAAACCCTCAAAAAAAGAAGGGTAAACAAAAAGTGAAGCTAGATTATACAAAGCTTCTTTCTCCTTGTTAGGAAGCGACCGAATCACTTGAATTTTTTTTCTAAAAGGAGACCGTCTAATTTCCGCAAATATCGCCTTCACGTCCCAGCCAGTCTCCCCCACAATCACCAGACCATGCCTCAAAATATTTTCCTGGCCAGATGCCTGAGCGGCAGACTGCAAGGCATTATAGGCTCTCACGACACCGACTATATTTTTTCTTGGCTCAATTGTCCCTAAAGAGAGAATGAAGCGATAGGGCAAATGATATTTTTCTTTAGTAGCCACCAAACGCATATCATTTCTATCTATAACCATAAATTGATTTCCAACTGCACTATGAATCATCTCAATTTTCTCCGGTTTTATCTTATATAAGTTTATCAGGTCGTTTTTAGTCGAATCAGAGACTGCAATAAGTCTATTCGCCCGCGAGCAAACACCACGGGTGTTAATGAAGATATGCCACCATTTTCTTTTATGAGAAAAATATTCGCTATGCCTCTCAAAAGAAAGATCATGAATGGTTAATATTAATTTAGTTTTTCTGCTAACCGCTCCAAAAATAATATTGGGCATAAAAACAACATCAGCCCCTCCGCAAATCTTGTCTATTTTCGGCCAGCGCATATACCAGAATAAAAAATTTAAAATCTTATTTGGGATACGAAGCCTCTTTAAGCTAATATTCTCAAAACGAGAAAAAAATTCAAAGTTAAATTTTGGCTCTTTCCAAGAATTAAAAAAAAGTATATATTCGTTTTTTTTATCTGCGAAGAACAACTCGCCCAAAAGACCAAGAGTATATTCTTCCACTCCCGTCCGGCGCCCCTCCATAAGACAGCGTACATCAATAACAATCTTCATTTTATCATTTTAGTAGTTTAGTATTTCAGTTTCAGCTATTCCAGATAATGCTTCATTAAAACTCCCCAGAAGGCTAAAAATATTCCCATTGAAAGAGAAGCCAGGAAAATAATCAGATATGCGGGATGATAAGCGACAATGACCGGCGAAGCGGAAACAACCTTAAACCAATTATTTTCTTTTTGATCCTTGTTAAGTTCATCTGAATTGGCACTGATGATTTTTTTTATCCCGTCGGAAATTTTTTGTGCCTGAGTCTGACTAGGCGCCGAAAAATTCACCGCCACAATTTGGGAAGATCTTTTCTCAGCTGAAAAACTTTTGGTCAATTTTTTTAAATCAAAAGAATCACTTGATATGCCAGCCGTCGCATAAATATCACTGGCCACGCGCGGACTCTTAAGCCATTCCACTAAGGTATCAGCAAATTTTTCATCCGCTTGCAACCTATAGAAATCGTCATACTTATAATCAGTCGTCTCTTGCGCTCCGGAGCGTGTAATGTTGAGTGTGAGAGATGCATCATAACGAACAGGCGCAAAATAAAAATATCCTAAAGAAACTATAACCACACCAAGAATCACACTTAAAAAAAGCTTTCGATGTTTTTTGATTATTTTTAAATATTCTTTCAGATCCATAAATTTTATTTTAACTCTTTTTTAAACTCTTCATATTCTCTCTCCACATAGTTTTTAATCTTAGCCTTAAACAGGTTTTTGTCAAATTTAAGCACGTTGTTTCTAATATATTGGGGGTCATATTGCGTCGCGTCGAATCTTTTGACGGCTTCGACAATATCCTTGGCTGTTTGATTTTCAAAAAATATGCCAGTTTTACCCTCTTCCATATGCTCCGGAATATCCCCGCCGCGGTACGCGATAAGCGGAGTGCCACTCGCCATCACTTCAATGGCCATAATGCCAAAATCCTCTTCTTGCGGAAAAATAAAGGCCTGGCACTCGGAAAAATATTTAGGCAATTCGTCGTCCTCAACGCGCCCCAAAAATTCGATATTACTTTTGGCCATTTTTTTAAGTCGCTCCATTTCCGGACCGCGTCCATTGATTTTCAGCGGGAGTCCCAATTCATTAAAGGCTTCGACAATAATATCAAAACGTTTATAAGCCATCAACCTTCCACCAGCCAAAAAGAATTTTTCTTTTTTATTACTAATCCCAAAACGATCAATATCAATTGGCGGATTAATAACATCCGCGTCTCTTTTATAATATTTTTTTATCCGTCTTCCGACAAAACGCGAATTGGCAATTATTTTATCCGGCCGGTCAGCACTCGCCCGGTCCCACAAGCGCAGATAATTCATTGCGAACGGCACCAAGGCTTTGACATATTTTGGGAAATAAAAATCACGATTATATTTTTGGCAATCATCCCAAGCGAAACGCATCGGAGTGTGCATATAGCAGATATGCAGAGTTTCCGGCCCGGTAATGATACCTTTGGCAAAACTCGATGAATCACTTAGGACCAGGTCATAATCGGAAAAATCAAATTGCTCAATAGCAAAAGGCATAAACTGCGGAAAGATTCGATGGCGCACAGCGGCAAAAGGAAGCCTCTGCAAAAAAGAAGTCACGATCTTTTTTCCCGCGAAACTACCGTGCATCAATTTTTCACTGTAGATTAAGGTGTGAATGGGCGCATCCGGATAGAGCTCGCAAAAAGCCTCCAGCACTTTCTCGGCGCCACCGTTTTGAACCAAATAATCATGGACCAGGGCAATTTTCATTTATTTATCTACGAAATTATGAAATTTTACAAAATTACAAACATACAAAATATCTTTTGTATTTTGTGATAATTTTTATTTTTGCGGGCTATGGCCTGAGAAGGCTTTAACCACTGTTTTTAGTATAGCAAAAAGTCGCCCATTTGGCGACTTTCCTCTTTTTTATCATAAATTCCTATAAATTCCGACGTTTTCTAAAAATCACCCCCACCGTCTTGAGACAAATCTGGATATCCAGCCAAAGCGACCAGTTCTCGATATAATAAAGATCCAAACGATATTCGTCTTCAAAGTCCAAATCAGAACGACCGGAAATTTGCGCCATGCCGGTCACGCCGGGCTTGATGGTCAAAAGGCGCCTGTGATATTCCATATATTTTTCCACTTCCCTTTTTTGATGTGGACGCGGACCAACCAGACTCATCGAACCAAAAAGGACATTGAAAAATTGCGGGAGTTCGTCAATGGAATATTTCTCAATAAAGCGCCCCACCCGGGTTTTTCTCGGGTCATCCTTAATTTTGTAAAGCGGACCACGTCTAACACTTTGCTTTTCAATTAATTCTTTTTCGAGATTGACCGCACTTTCCAGATTTTGATTTTCTTTAGTCACGCAGTATTCCCATTTCATATAACGGAATTTATACACAAAAATTTTCTTGCCATTACTTCCAATGCGTTCATTTTTGTAGATGATTGGCCCTCGACTGTCTAAATTAACCGCTAAGGCCGTAATTAGCATAATGGGAGAAGTTACAATGATGCCCAAAATAGAAGCCACAATATCAAAAGCGCGCTTTAAAATTCTTCCCCAGCCTTCCAATGGCGTGTTTCGCACTTCGATAATCGGCTCACCGCTTAAAACTCCCAGGGTAAATTTAGAAGTCTGCAAAGTGGTCGGGATATATTTAAAATCAATGTTATGAATAGCACAAAAGTCAATCAATTTTTCCTGTTCGGCGTCTGTTATAGATGGCTCACACAGAATGATTTCATCAATTCCTTTTTCTTCGTGAATTTTTTTAATAAAATGCACGCTAGCAGAGTCAATTTGATCAATAACCTTATATCCCATATTTGGACTTTGTTTGATGATCCGAGAAATCGTATTCATTTTCCCATTTCTCCCGACTAAAAGAATTTTATGCACTCCTATGCCACGAGTTCGGAGAAGCCATTTTTGAATCAAGTGAATCAAATAGCGAGCTGTTACAATATAGAAAGTACCAATCATCCAAGCAGACAAAATGACAAAGCGAGAGGAAAACCATTCTCGCTTCAAAAATATTGCCACGATAATAATCATAAGACCAATTGAAGTGGCGGAAAAAATCTTCAGAGCTTCTTTCCAAAATTTTCGCGTCGAACGAATATCATATAAACCTTCAATAGCGTAAATAACGATGAAAATAGGCACCACAACCAAAACAACACTCAAATAGCTGTGCAATGAAAAGTTATAGAGTTTCGGTTTCAACGCCAAAATCTCCGGGACATTTCTGATGTAATAGGCCGAAACAGAGGCCAAAACCAACATCAAAAAATCGACCGGGACTTGAATGGCGCTAAAAAATAATTCTGATTTCTTCATAAAATTTCAATTATTATATCAAGGCAAATCTATAAGCCGGATTCTGTCTTAAACAGTCATTTATCTTGTCCTAATGTTACCATTAGGATCATGCGGCACTTTCTGTAACCACGTGGATCACAGAACACGACCTTGCACTCACGTAGGGATTTAGCCGTTTCACTTCCAATGTTTCCATTGAAACTTATCCCGAAGGATATCTTTGTTATTGCTAACAAAAACGTCTCTGCTCGCACCCCGCAAGTTACCTTGGATGGGAATTACCCACTACGCTTTCCCGCCGATGAGGCGGGATAAGTGTCCGGACTTTCCTAACCTCGACTTGCGCCGAAGCTCGACTGTTCGATTTACCTTGATAAATAACTAAAATCATTGTCATTCCTGTGTATACGGGAATCTAGTCTCAAATTTATCTTTTTGACGCCAAACTTACGCTCATATCAGAATATTTGGTACGATATTTAACTATACTCCTTTTTATGACTTTTGTCAAACGCTTATTCTGTTTTTAACCTAAAACAAGCCTTTTCACCAAAAATATCCCCTCCCTTATCTTGCCATAGTCTAGCATAATTAGTACAAATTGTAAAACAAAAAAGTGATCTAGCGCATAAACCGCACCAAATCACCTTTCCTCAAATCCTATTCGCTAATTCAGATTCTCCAGCAATTCCCTTTGCCCCTCAAGTTTAGTTTTATACTCAACTAAATTATTCCTATTCAAATCCACCACATTTTTCGGCGCACTAGAAACGAATTTTTCATTATTCAATAAACTCTCGGTTTTGGAAACTAAATTTTCAAAATTTTCAATTTCTTTTTGCAGTCGCTCTTTTTCTTTCTCGATGTCGATGAGTTCCGCGATGTCCAGGTGCAAATTAGCAATTTTTATAGTTTTCGCTTTGGATTTGCCGCTTAAAATTTCCACGCGTGCCAACTTTTCAATAATTTCTTTGTTATTAAGTTTAGTCGCATAAGTCTTAATGATTCTGACTGGATCGATGCGATAGCTGGAACGAATGTTTCTTATTTTTCCAATCGTCTCTTGGAGTTTTTTAAATTCTTTCTCGGCTTTCTTATCAATCAGCTTTTTATCGCTCACTGGCCATTTCTCAACCATCAACATTTTATCCGCCGATGAGGCGGACTCATAATTTAAATCGCCCCAAATTTTCTCCGTCACAAATGGCGCAAAAGGATGCAGGAGTCGAAGAACGCAGTTAATTACGTACCCAATTACGTACTCATTTTTTTCCAGTTTAGAAATTTCCAAATACCAATCCGCCAGGTCATTCCAAACAAAAGACTGCAACTTCTCCCCCGCCAGGGAAAACCGATATTTTTCTAAATCATCCGTCACTTCCGCGATCAATTCATTCAATCTCGAAACTATCCATCGATCAGCCAAGGTTTTGATTTTTTTTTGGCTGATTTTTTCAGCGAGTTTCAGTTCAGGATAGCTCGTCGCAGAAAAACGATAGACATTCCAAAGCTTAGTCACGAAATTGCGAAAACTTTCAATCTTATCTTCCGAAATTCGCATATCATTGCCCGGGGTAGAACCAACTAGAAGCGCGAGTCTCACCGCGTCTGTGCCAAATTTTTCAATCATATCCATCGGGTCAATGCCATTGCCTTTTGATTTAGACATTTTCTTGCCAAGTTTGTCGAGCACCATGCCATGCAGATAGACTTTTTCAAAAGGAATCTCGCCCACCGCAAAAAGTGACATCATAATCATACGTGACACCCAAAGAGTGATGATCTCATAACCAGTTTCCAAAACTTGAGTTGGATGGAATTTTTTAAGATCATTTGATTTTTTACCATTTTTTAAATTTTGGGGCCAACCCAACGTAGAAAAAGTCCACATCCCGGAAGAAAACCAAGTGTCGAGGGTGTCGGGATCTTGCACCCACTTGCCCGCCGAAGCCTTAGCGGAGGCGGGACCCTTACCCTTCGGCGCTTTTTCTCCCACATAAATTTCTTCACCCTTGTACCAAACCGGAATCTCATGTCCAAACCAAATTTGACGCGAAATGCACCAATCGTGTAAATTTGTCATCCAATCAGTATAACGTTTTGTGAAACGCTCCGGCATAAATTCAATTTCTTTTTTCTTAGCCACTTCCAAGGCTTTTTCTTTTAAAGATTTATTCCCAAGTCTTTTTAATTTTTTATCCACCAAGACAAACCACTGTTTGCTCGGCAAGGGTTCGACGGACGCTCCACAGCGGTAACAAGTAGAAAGATTATTTTCTATTTCCTCTTCTTTTTCCAGCATGCCTGATTTTTCAAGTTCCTTGGCCACCAATTCTCTCGCCTCTAAAGATGTAAGCCCGGAAAATTTTCCAAATCCCTCTCTAATATTGCCATCTTCATTAATAACTTTCACAATTTCCAAATCATTTTCTTCCGCCATTTTCCAATCCACCATCGAATGCGCCGGCGTCACGCCCAAAGCCCCCGTCCCAAAATCCATCTCAATTTGACGATCAGCTATTACTTTTATTTTTAACGCGACGCCGAGAAAATCAACGTCAAAAGTCTGCCCGATAAAATTTTTATACCGCACATCTTTCGGATTCACTGCCACTGCCGTATCCCCTAGCTTTGTTTCAGGACGGGTGGTGGCAATGGCAATGGGGAAATTTTTGTCATATTTAAAAGTGTAGAGTTTAGCCTTCTGAGTCGCATATTCCAATTCATCATCCGCCAAAGTAGATTTACATCTTGGGCACCAATTCACAATTCTTTCCCCTCGACTTATCACGCCCTCTTCATACATCTCCACAAACATTTTTCGCACTGCCTTTATTCTTTCGTCGTCCAGAGTGAAAGCTTCACGTGACCAATCCAAGGATGCCCCCATTTTTCTGGTTTGTTTCAAGATTGTTTTTTGTGTGACACGCAAAAATTTCCATACTTCTTTTAGAAATTTTTCCCGACCCAAATCATGCCGAGTTTTCCCGGTTTCCTTCAAGAGTCTTTTCTCCACCACGTTTTGTGTAGCGATAGCGGCGTGATCCGTCCCAGGAATCCACAACGCGCGATATCCTTTCATCCGATGGAAACGAATGAGCAAATCTTCAATGGCTAACATCGAAGAATGTCCGAGATGAAGCTTGTCAGTGATGTTGGGTGGAGGCAAAACGATTGTGTACGGCTTAGCGTTTTTCGGTAACTTTAAATTATCCGGATTAAACATCCCGGACTTTTCCCAAGTCTTGTATATCTTATCCTCGTATCTCTGAGGCTCGTATGTTTTTGGAATTTCACGTTTCATAAAAAATTACAACTAATAAAATCTACTTTTCTCCTCTTCTCTTTTTTTCTCCTTCTCTAAAAGCTGCCATTTTTTTTCTAGTTTCCTCAGGATCAAATCCTCTTTCTTCCATACTTTTCACAAAATCTTCTTCTGCCTTAGAAGCACAATCTGAACAGGTAATGTGAGAAATTTCAAATTTTTTTTTAAAATCAGGATCGTCCTTTTGTTTATTGGAATTTTCTCCAAAAAACTTATTACAATGAGGACATTGAGTTACTATTTCTTTTTTTATTTCGTTCTCTATGTCATCAGGATTTAATTCATTATTTTTTGGAAATTCATTCATAGTTTTGTTTAGGTTTTATTACTTTATATTTTAGAAATATTTAAATTGCTACGTAATATGCTACGTAACAAAATTATTTGCGTATCTCTATTTTTAATTCTTTTTCCAAACTCATTGCGATTTTTTCCATCACTTCCTCCACTTCTGTGCTTTCCAGTGTGCGATCTTTGGCGTTTAGGGTTATGCGAATAGCTAAACTTTTTTTAGCTTTGAAATAGTCGAAGAGAGCCACACTATCCACCAACTCTCCGCCATATTTTTTGACTAGACTTTCAATTTCGAAATATGTCACATCTTCGGTAATAATCATAGAAACATCACGGGTAACAGAGGGGAATCTATTGATTGGTTGATAAGTTTTTTCTTGAGGCACTACTGCTAGGAGTTTTTCGGTGTCTATTCCAAAGACAGCTACCCGGCAGGTGATTTTGTATTTCGCCAAAACTTGCGGATTAATTTCAAAAATAATTCCGATATTTTCATTATTAATTTTGATTTCTGCCACTCGGCCAGGATGCGCCGCCCTTGGACATTGGATGTCCAAGCTATTGAAATTTATTTTTCTCACACCTAAACTTTCCAGTAAATCCTCCATCGCTCCCTTTAAGGCATAAAAAGTTTCAGCCTCTTTGTCTTTTTCCATAACCTTGGCGACCATAAGCATCCTTTTTTCTTCAGGCTGATTATTATTCGGATAATAGACACGACCAATCTCAAAGATATTAAAACTTTCAAAATGCTTAATGTTTTCTCGGATATTTTTCAAAATATTTGGCAGAATAGATGCCCTCAACAACGCTTGCTCCGGACTTATCGGATTGGCCAATACGTAGTGTTTAATATTATCTATCCCGCAAATTTCTGCATCACGCTTGGAATAGAAAGAATAATTATACATCTCGTCGCATCCAAGATTCGCCAAGATATTTTTCACTTTCCTTTCAAAGAAAATCTGTTCGTTAATGTGAGATGGCTCGACTGCTTCCAAAAGTAGCTGCGGAACAATTTTTTCATATCCGCGAATTCTTCCAATTTCCTCAATCAAGTCTTCTTGCGTTTTCAAATCCACTCTAAAAGTCGGAATCTCACAATTCAAGTGTTTAGTATTTTGTGTTTTGTAGTTGGTATTAATACCCAAAAGGCTTAATATTCTTACGCTATCTCTTGGAGAAACTTTCTCTCCCAAAAGACTATTCACATATTCCAAATCCAATTTAACTTTCCACGCTTTTATTTTTTTCGGATAAATATCCGTCACGCCTTCCAACTTCGCGTTAGCCGTGTGTTCCAAAATTTCAATGAGACGCGTCATAGCTTTTTCGGTGAGGTTTGGATCGAGATCTTTTTCAAAACGGTCCGATGCATCAGTTTTCAAATTTAATCTCGCCCGGGTGCGACGCGTATTAATTGCGTTAAATGAGGCTGATTCCAAAACGATAGTTTTGGTCGTCTCATCAATGCCAGAATTCTTTCCGCCCATAATCCCAGCCAATGCCAAGGGAGTTTCGCCGTTAGTAATAAGTAAATCCGAATTATTCAGTTCTAATTGAGAATCATCCAATAATGTAATCCTTTCCTTATCTTTCGCCCTCCGTACTATAATTTGGCATTTGGATTTTGGATTTTGGATTTTATTTGAAATTTGTAATTTTGAATTTGAAATTTCGCCTGATATTTTGGAAAAATCGAAGGCGTGTAGAG